>NZ_JBGCUR010000017.1:0-76060 GCF_041361455.1 Chryseobacterium gossypii
TTAGACTCAATAAAGCAGGATCTTAATGTAGCTTCCGTTACCGTAACAACAGGATTGAAGTTCAAAGTAATCTCAGCGGTATCAGAACATCCCTGAGGGGTAGTAACCAGCACGTATATCGTACCTGTAGAAGAAACGTAGTTCGTTGGGTTTGTAATCTCGTTGGTTCCCGCATTCAGATCAGCCATTGTAGGATAGTATTTCTTAGTGGCAGAAGGATCTGCAAAAACATTTGCTGCGGTAAGGTCGTAGGTGGCAACCCCGTCATTGTTATTATTACATGCGCTTAATGAAGCGTCATCTGCTGTAATGTTCCCTTGCTTAAACTTGAACGTTCCGGTTTGCTTACATTTGCTGATCGGGTTGTTCGGGTCGGCAGGGTCTGAATAACTGATGCTATAATAGTAAACAGTAGTTGTATTTACTGTTTGTGGTGCAGTAATAGGGTTATTACCTGTAAGGGCATCATTGGAGCTGGTATGATAGCTGACAACGAAATTAGGATTTCCGTTGATAATTCCGGCAGATAAGGAACTGAAATCAAAAACAGCCGGATCAGAGCATACAATTACCTCGTTTGGTTCTCCCGGATTAGCATTTGGAACCCCCGGAGGTATAAAAGGGTTTGGCTGCATGGCTGATGTAAAAGGAGATGATAGCGTAGCTGTTCCTCCCCAGGTAAGAACGAAACCATTCGCATTGGCTGAGAAGTTGTCTACAATCAGGTAATAAGTTTCTCCTGCTATTACATCTAAATATTTTACGAATCCGTCTCCACCAGCACCTTCTGAAAGGTCTGTGGCGGTCATATTCAGACCGGTCAAGATTCCGTTGGCTGTAGAAGCATAAGAGCATCGCAGAGGTGACCCCAGGTTGCCGCATTGTTTGTTAGGCCCGAATATCGCCCAGTCATAGTCAGCTTGGGCATTCGGGGTAATTAAAAAAGTAAGCGTACCACTGGTTGAGGCCGTGAAAGTGTACCATACAGAGAAATGTTCAGAAGAAAGGCATCCGCCTCCTAAAGGATTCTCCTGGATATTTCCAAATCCGCTGGGTGTATAGGAAATATCAGAATTTCCACAAACAGCGAGAGCGGAAGTACAGTCCGATTGCGCGTAAGATATCTGATAGAAGATCATCAGAAAAATGAGTAAAGCTTTTTTCATAAAGGGAAAATTTATCTAGCAAATATAAAAAATTATTAAATTTAAATTAATGTTTTTGTAATATATTTATATAAAGTTTATCTTACTTTTCAATTTCTCAATACTGCATATTTCGTAATTTAGGATTCGTACTTCCTACTATCAATGCCACGAGAACGGTCATACTTCCTCCGAATACCACAGAGCGTACCACGCCCAGTAATTTGGCCATGAGCCCGCTTTCAAACTGTCCCATTTCATTACTGGACATGATGAAAATGGAATTTACGCTCAGCACCCGGCCTCTTATATGGTCAGGAGTTTTCAGCTGAACAATGGTTCCGCGGATAACGACAGAAATGCCGTCCAGCATTCCGCTGAGAACAAGAAACATGAAGGAAAGCCGGTATAAATTTGATAAACCGAAACCTATAATACAAAGCCCAAAGCCGGTTACTACGGCCAGCAGGATTTTTCCCTGGTTTTTTCTTAAAGGGATCAATGACAGGATGGTAATGATGCACATGGAACCGATGTCAGATGCTGCATTCAACAGCCCGAAACCTTCTGCCCCCACCTTTAATATATCCGAAGCGTAAACCGGTATCATGGCCACAGCACCTCCGAAAAGCACGGCAAACATATCCAGGCACAGGGCACCCAGGATTTCCTTGGTTTTAAAAATATAGGCAATACCTTCACGCATACTTTCTGCTACATTAACGGTTTCCTTTTTATTTTCAGAATGTTGCTTGTTGAGTTGCCAGAAAAACAGAGAAGCAGTGAAGATCAGGGAAATAATGACAACAAGAGTCCATTTTATCCCAAAATATCCTATAAGAAAACCTCCGATGGCATGCCCGCATACAGAAGAGACCAGAAAGGTAGCCTGATTCAGGGTCACGGCATTAGGCAGATTTTCCATTTTGACAATCTTAGGAATCATGGATGGTACGATGGGCCCGATAAAAGCTCTTGCGATCCCTGTAAAGAAAATGACACCATAAATAAAATAAGTGATCTGATGCCCGGTAAAATGCATTTCCACATTAAGGAATGCGGGAATCAACAGTAAACCGATCAGAAACACATAGGCATAATTACAAATCAGAAGAAGCCTCTTTTTCTCATTCATATCTATAATATGCCCGGCATATAGAGCACAGCTTACCGCGGGAATTACTTCCGAAAGCCCGATAAGCCCGATTGAAAGAGGATCTCTTGTTAGCTGATACACCCACCAGCCCAATAAGGTGGCGAGCATTCTGAAAGCCAGAACAATAAAAAACCTTCCTGTAAGAAGATTTCTGAACTCAACATTTTGTAATGTTTTTAACGGGGTAAACGAAATCATGCACAAAAATAGCCCTAAATATTTATTCAGGGCTATGGATAGTATATTTTTTTAAATGATAAATCAAATAAGGCTGGAAAGACAGAATCTATTAATCCGCTCTTGTGGAACTTAATACCAGGGCTGCAACGCCGGCTGCACCAATAACTACGGCCCCCGCAGTTACTCTCGCTCTGGATCTGTCTTTTACTGCCGCCACATTGGACTTCGGAATAATCACTTCTGTACTGTCTTTTTTACCGGCTATTCCTATGATATTGTCACCATCTATATTACGGAACAACATTTTCTGTTTTTTAGATCCGTCTTTCAGGGTTACCACATACATTCTTCCGGCTTCCAGATTAGAATAATCGTTTTTTGAAATATCCTCACTATATTTTGTAGTCGCACAGGATGAAATTACAAATAAAGACGTCAATAAAGATGATTTTAAAAGTACAGATGCTTTCATTATTATTTTTTAATTTTTCAAATTTATAATTTTTTTTGAATATATGTTTTTGGAATTGAAAAAATATCACTAAAGTTTATAAATTTCCAATAAATCCGCAGTTTTTCTGTCGTTGGCCAACCTGGGGGTCTTATTTTGACCGCCAAGTTTTCCCTGGGATTTGGCGTATTCATGAAACGCGTTTTTCTTCAGTCTGGTGATATGAAGCTTCTGTAAGATATTCCCTGAGATAAGATCGTCATAATAAGAATTTCGCTTTCTGAGCTGCATATCAAGCTCATTCCGGAACAACTCCATGTTTCCGGGCTCCTTTTCAAACTCGATCAGCCATTCATGATAAGGAAGACCTTCCGTGGGATTAACCTGAGGGGCAAGGTGAAACTCTGTAATCTGTGCAGGAAATTTTTCCAGGGCAGCTTTCATCGCTTCTTCCACTTCAAACGCGATCACATGCTCCCCGAATGCAGATGTGAAATGTTTGGTTCTTCCGGTTACCAGAATCCTGTGCGGATTCTTATCAATAAACCTCACGACATCACCGATCGAATAGCCCCACAGACCGGAGTTTGTCGTTAATATCATGGCATAATCCTTATTAAGCTCAATTTCTTTTAAGGTTAATCTTCTTGCATTGGCCTTTCCGTATTCTTCCAAAGGAATGAACTCATAAAAGATCCCATGATTGGTCAGCAGCAGCAGTCCCTCTTTTGTATAATCCTCCTGAAATGCAAAAAACCCTTCAGAGGCAGGAAAGGTTTGGATAATATCTACTTTTCCCCCCAGCAGATCCTCCATTTTATCCCGGTAAGGCTCATAATTTACTCCTCCGGTAACGATGAGCTGAAGATGGGGAAAAATCTGCTTGATCCTTTTTCCATGTTTTTCGGTCAGCTTTTCAAAGTACATGATCAGCCAGGGCGGAATCCCCGAAATCAGGGTCATATTTTCCTTTTCAGTTTCTTCAACAATCTTATCCACTTTAGCTTCCCAGTCTTCCATTATGTTTGTTTCCCAGCTGGGAAGCCGGTTTTTCTGAAGATAATCCGGGATGTGATGGGCCACAATGCCGGAGAGCCGGCCTGTCTTTATTCCAAAGACCTCTTCCAGCTCAGGACTTCCCTGTAGAAAGATCATTTTCCCGGTAACAAAATCAGCATTGTTTTTTTTCGCAATATAATGGAATAAAGCGCTTTTTGCTCCTGCAATCTGAAAAGGCATGCCTTCTTTTGAAATGGGAATGTATTTGGATCCCGATGTGGTGCCGGAAGTTTTGGCAAAATATTCAGGGGTTTCCGGCCAGAGGATATGGGCCTGACCTTTTCTTATTCTCTCAATATAGGGCTTCAGATCTTCATAATCCGCTATGGGAACCTTTTCCTGAAAATCTTTTACAGAACGGATGCTCTCAAATTCATGCGCTCTCCCGAAAAGGGTTTTTTTAGCGGTATCTACTAAACTTAAAAGTAAATCCTCCTGGTTTTGCGGTGCATTTTTTTTGAATTCTTCGGCTTTCCGGACATGCTTTTTTGCCCAGATCAGTGCAATGTTTTTCTTGAGAAAATTTAACATGACCCAAATTTATAAATAACTAACCAAATAAAAGCATTCGGGGCACGGATACCATTAAAAAACCGATGGATATCCATCGGTCCTTCGAAATTTGATTATGAAAATAACAACTATATGTTTACTTTATTTGTTTTCCTTATACCTCTTATCAGGGGTGCCGTCCTTTTTCAGTTTTTTATTCTCTTTATATCTTTTGTCTGGCGTACCGTCTTTCTTCAGTTTTGCAGCAGGCTTGGCCGTTTTGGTATGTGAAGCTTTTACTGTTTTTACCGTCTGATGGGTATGGGTATTGGTTGCAGGTGTAGTTTGCTGAGCGGTAGCAAGTCCTAGTCCTAGTACTAATGACATTGCAGATAATAATTTTTTCATAATGATATTCAGTTTATTTACCTGTTCAAAGTTATACAAAAACCAAGCTGAAAAATTTAGTTTTTATAAACTTAACTAAAGTTTATTACAGCTTAAAAAAAGATTAAAGTTTATGAAGATTAAAAATAAAACCTGCCTCCGAAGGGGAAACAGGTTCTGACATATATGAATAGTTGGGTTAACGTGTACAGTTAGCAGTCCAGGTTCTGCCGTCTTTTATATATAAGATCTTCAGCTCATCATTATCAATTCTGATATAAGACGTTGCTGTGGAACCTACCATTACAAGCGTATGGTCTCCCTGCTGTTCAAACTCAATTCCGTTAAGGTCCGGAATACTGTTTGAGAATGCGAAATTATACTTTGTACCGCTTGCAATCTTTGTTACAAATACACTGCCGTCGTTTGTGCTGATATCACTGTCGTCGTCATGGTAAGAAACACTACCTCTGTAAGTTCCCGCGAAAAAATCATTGTTTGTAGGATCATCATCATCACTGCACGAAGAAAAAGAGGTGAAGGCAAAAAATACCAATAAGAACAGTCCTAAAATTTTAATTGCTTTTTTCATAATATTATTTCTTTAAGAGTTGATAAGTAAAAATTTCCAAACAGCATGCCAGGGCATAATTTTATAATTGTTTTAACTTTAAATTAGAAATTTTAGTAAAAAATTATGACTTATTGATATTGGTCGTTATTTTTTAACCATTTAACACTTTAAGAAAAAGGAAAAATATCCATATCTTTGTGAGTATCAAAACGATTCCGGAAATACCCGGGATCGCTTTCGTCGTTTATCCGATTAAAATTTATGCAATTAAAAACCATTAAGGAAAAATTCCTTCCCGATCTGCTTCAAAAAGAATTTGGGAAAGAGATCTTTATTCAGCTGGAAAACCATCAACATGTTTCAGTAAAAGGAACCGCCGGTTCTTCAATTTCCGTCTTTGTAGCCGAACTCTTCCTATCCCGGAGAAAGAATATTTTATACCTGGTTGATGACAAGGAGGATGCCCTTTATGCCAACACGGAAATGGAAGACCTCGTTGGAAAGGAAAAGGTTCTGTATTTCCCTGCTACTCACCTCGAACCTTACCAGGTGGAAAAGACCCAGAATGCAAATCTTGTACTAAGAACTGAAGTTCTGAACAAATTGAATTCGGAAAAATCTCCCAAAGTAATCGTGGCCTATGCGGGGGCCCTGTCCGAAAAAGTATTGAAGAAGGAAGACTTTAAAGCCATTTCCCATCATATCAGGGTAGGAGACCAGCTTGACTTTGATTTTGTGGATGAGCTGCTCAACCATTATAATTTCCAGCAGACGGATTTTGTTTCCGAGCCGGGTGAATTTTCCGTGAGAGGAGGTATTGTGGATGTTTTTTCCTATTCCAATGAAAAGCCTTATCGGATCACTTTCTTCGGGAATGAAGTGGAAAGTATTAAAACATTTGATATCGAAACCCAGCTTTCTCTGGATAAGATAAAGGAGTTCCAGCTCGTATCCAATATGAACTTTTCGGTGAATGGAAGCAAGGTTTCCCTGATGCAGCTTTTACCGAAAGACAGCTTTGTGGTGACCAGGAATGTTGTAGTAGGGCTTCAGAAGATAAGAACATTTTATGAAAAGTCTCTGGAAAAATACGGATCCTTAAATAAAGATATTGCACACAGAACTCCACAAGAATTATTCATATCGGACGAAGAATTTTTATTTGATTATAAAAAATTCAAAACCATTGATTTCAGCAGTGTGTCTTTGGAAGGACTCAGGGAAACAGCCGAGGTGAAAATAGAGCAGACCTCGCAGCCTTCCTTTCATAAGAATTTTGAGCTGCTGATCGAAGATCTGGAACAGAAACAGAGTGAGGGCTTTGATACCTGGATATCTTTTTCTACAGAGAAACAAAAGGAAAGGCTGCAATCTATTTTTGAAGAGCTTGAACATGAAGTGCCTTTTAAGAGTTTTAAATCCGAATTGCATGAAGGTTTTATAGATTATAACCATAAAATTCTCGTTTATACGGATCATCAGATTTTTGACCGTTACCAAAGGTATAAGGCTAAAAATACCTTTGCCAAATCTGAGCAGCTTACCCTGAAAGATCTCATGTCCCTGAAAATAGGGGATTATATTGCCCATATAGATCATGGGATCGGAAAATTTATGGGGCTGGTGAAGGTAAATAATGACGGGAAGATACAGGAATGCTTTAAACTGACCTATAAGAACGGGGATCTGCTGTACGTGAGCATTCATTCCCTTCATAAAATTTCAAAGTACAATGGTCCGGAAGGAAAAGAGATTGTTTTAAGCAAGCTGGGTTCACCGGCCTGGAAATCCTTGAAGCAGAAAACCAAGGCCAAGGTAAAGCAAATAGCTTTTGACCTTATTAAATTGTATGCCCAAAGAAAGACTGCCCAGGGCTTTGCCTATTCTCCCGATTCCTATCTGCAAAATGAGCTGGAAGCGAGTTTTATATATGAAGATACTCCCGATCAGGAAAAGGCGACCTTTGATGTGAAAAAAGATATGGAGGCTGCCACTGTGATGGACAGGCTGGTCTGCGGCGATGTTGGCTTCGGTAAAACGGAAGTCGCTATCCGTGCTGCTTTTAAAGCGGCGACCGATGGAAAGCAGGTGGCTGTTTTGGTTCCGACCACTATTCTGGCATTCCAGCATTACAGAAGCTTCAAAGAAAGGCTGAAAGATTTTCCGGTGAATGTTGCATATCTGAATAGGTTCAGGACCGCCAAACAAAAATCGGAAACGCTGGAAGATTTAAAAAACGGGAAAGTTGATATCATTATAGGAACACATCAGCTGGTAGGCAGCAGCGTGAAATTCAAAGATTTGGGCTTACTGATCATTGATGAGGAGCATAAGTTCGGGGTTTCCGTGAAGGATAAACTGAAAACCCTGAAAAGTAATGTGGATACGCTGACCTTAACGGCAACCCCTATCCCAAGGACACTTCAGTTTTCTTTAATGGCGGCAAGGGATTTATCGGTCATCAAAACTCCTCCACCCAACAGGCAGCCGGTGGATACCCAGATTATAGGGTTTAATGAAGAAATCCTCCGTGATGCCATTTCGTATGAGATTCAGAGAGACGGGCAGGTATACTTTATCAATAACAGAATAGAAAACCTGAAAGATATTGCCGGACTTATCCAGAGGCTGGTTCCTGATGCAAGAGTGATCACCGGCCACGGCCAGATGGAAGGTAAACAGCTTGAAAAGAATGTGCTTGACTTCATGGAAGGCAAATATGATGTTCTGGTATCTACAACAATTGTTGAAAGTGGGGTAGATGTGCCTAATGCGAATACTATTTTTATCAATGATGCCCACAGATTCGGAATGGCCGATCTCCATCAGATGAGAGGAAGGGTAGGGCGAAGTAACCGGAAGGCTTTTTGCTATTTGATCACTCCGCCTTATGATATGATGACCTCTGATGCCCGGAAGCGCCTGGAGGCCATTGAACAGTTCTCCGATCTGGGCAGCGGTTTTCAGATCGCCATGAAAGATCTGGAAATACGGGGTGCCGGAGATCTGCTGGGAGCGGAACAAAGCGGCTTTATCAATGAAATGGGCTTCGAAACCTACCAGAAACTGATGCAGGAGGCTCTTGAAGAGCTGAAAGATGATGAGGACTTCGGGAACTTATTTGAAAATGAAGAAGAAAGACAAAAACTTTTCAAATCAGCCAAAGAAGTGAATATTGATACCGATCTGGAACTTATGCTGCCGGATTCGTATATCTCCAATACCGAGGAAAGACTGCTGCTTTACCAGAAGATTGCCGAGATTGATAATGAAAAAGATCTTCAGAAATTTGAGAACGAGTTGATAGACCGTTTCGGAAAACTGCCAAAAGAAGCAGTTAATTTACTGAAAAGTGTATCATTAAAATGGCTTGCAGCAGATATTGGATTTGAAAAAATTGTAATGAAAAACGGGATATTTTTAGGGTATTTCCCAGGCAACCCGCAAGACAAATTTTATCAGACAGAAAAGTTCAGGAATATTATCAGCTATCTGACACAGAATCCTGCGGAAGCCCAGCTGAAAGAGAAAGTAGGCAAAGACGGAAATCACCTGATGATGAGAAAAGATAAGGTAAAGAATGTAGATGAGGTCAATATTTTGCTGAAATCAATGCTCCAGAACCATCAGGCCGTTCGCCGGGAGTAGAAATAATTCTACTTTTCCGTGTATTTATTTCTATAGCTTAACAAACTTATTTCTATAAGTTTATAAAGGGGAGATTCTAATTTTTATTTAAAAATTTTTCTATCTTTGCTGCCCCTTATTATGAAAAAAACTGTGTATTACTGCGCGGCTGGATTGGCATGTTCAATTCAGATCTACGCTCAGGTGGGTGTTGGGACGAGTACCCCCAATGCTGTTCTCGATGTGAACGGGAAAACCACCTTAAGAAAAGAACTTAGAGTAGGCGGTACTTCAACTCAGGCAGGCAATGCCGGGTTAAATGGCCAGGTTTTGGTTTCTCAGGGAGAAAATTTACCCCCTGTATGGAAATCGTTGAATGTTTCCTTTATGGAGGAAGGGCAGTACAAATTGATCAATTCGTATTTGTCATCGGATCAAACAGGTATTACAACTCTTTCTAACGGAGTTCCGGGTGACGGCATTTACAAGAACAATGTCGGAGATGATATCTCGGATACCGGTACCGGGAATTGGGTTAAAATTCCCGGCCTTGAAAATACCTTCACTATCAAGAACGGCAAAAACAGGCTCACCTATCAATTCCAGACGGGTGTTGAAATGAAAGCCCCGTCAGCCACAGCATCACAGAATGTAAGCTTCACATGTGGTGTTTTCAGGAATGGAAAGCTCGTGGCGGTGCGGCCTGATAAAGTTTCTTCTAACAACAATTCCGAAAAAGCAGGAATTCAGGACTATATTTTCACCTTGAATTATACGGAACAGGACGTTTCTGTAGGGGTACAAAAAATTGAAGTTGCATGCAGGAAAATTAATGCATCAAATTTAAATACCCAGTTTACTATCGGTCGTAATGTATCGGATACCAATACGGTGTCTAATGCATTCACTTTAGAATCTATGTTTAAAATAGATGTCATTGAACAGGTAATCTACACTACTAATTAAGAAATAATTCATGAAAAATATATTATCTGCCCTGTTTTTGTCAACAGGACTATCATTATCTGCACAGATAGGAATAAACACCGAGTCCCCCCAGTCTATTCTGGATGTGAACGGGGATATGAATCTCCGGGGAAAACTGGCTGTTTTAAATACTGCGAACAATAAGCTTTCCGAAGGGACGAATGACCAGATCCTGGTTTCCCAGGGAGAAGGCTATCCGCCGGCCTGGAAAACCCTTAGGATTCCTGAATATGAGCCGAATAAATTTTATCTGATTTTTAACAATTCTTTCTCTGATGAGACAGGAGTGAAGTTTACCGGTTCAGAAGAATCCAATATTACTTCCAGAGCATCAGCGTTTACCAGGAACAGCAGCTATAGCGGATTTATAAGATTTAAAAAGATCCCCGGGCTGTCTCAAACCTTAAATGTGTACAGTACGGAAAGCAAAGCCTATTTCCAGTTTGAAACGGTGGTTCATGCCAATCTTACAGCTGCAGGATCTACAGATTCTTCAATTGATTATGCCTGCGGGATTTTTGTGGATGATAAGCTGGTGAATCTGAGACAGGGAAATTTGAAAGCGAGCAGTGCCAACTATCCCTTTCTGACCCATAATCAGATAGGCCTTGTAGAAAACCTTTCCAAAGGACAACATACGGTGAGTGTAGCCTGCTCAAGATTAAAATCCTATAATGTAGGAAGCGGGGTTACCTTAGGGATAGGGATCAATGTTCAGACTAATATCGATTCTTTTATCAGCCGTTCTTCCCTTAAAGTAGATGTGTATGAAGTTCCGCAAGTGTTTAATCCTATAATTAACTAATCATGAATAAAATATTTTTAATGAGCTCTTTATTGCTTACCGCTTTATGTAGCGCTCAGGTTGGAATAAACACCGATACACCGGTTAATATGCTGGATGTTAACGGGGATTTGAATGTAAGAAAGGAATTAAGAACAGGAGGAACAGATCTTGTAAAAGGGTCGGCAGGCGAGGCTGGAACAATTTTCCATAATGACTCCGATCTGATGACCAACGACTGGAAAAATATAAAGGTTGCTGACGGATTGAGCAGTATGTCGTTGTTTTCAATGAACACCGTTGAGGATAAGGGCGGTGCCACTTTTAGCGGCTCAAACGGATCTACCTCTCCATATGCCGTTGACATGACATTAAATTCTTCATGGACGGTCCTTCCGGGAGCTGTCGATACATTCTCAATAACGAATGCAACGAATAAGGTTACTTTTACATTTCAGACCACTGCCCAGAAAACGGCAAACGGAAATTCCTCAATAAGCTTTGCCTGCGGTATTTTTGTAGACAACAGGCTTAAAGCAGTGCGGACGGATGTATTGTTAGGTGGTGACGGGACAAACAAAATCTTTAATCTTAATGCGACCTTAACCAATCTTACACCTAAAAATAATTACAGCGTTAAAGCCGCTTGTACAAAAAGAAATCTGAACTCAGGGACCCTGGGAATAGGCAAAGCCGTAAATACAACCTATCTGAATGCGGATATGTCCCAATCTGTTCTGAGTACCTCCGTACTGCAGCCGTATTGATTTTGATCATTAAATAATAACAAATAAAAAAACCTAAAAATAATTATTTTTAGGTTTTTTGTTTAATATTTAATAATTTATTGAAAAAATTTATTTATAAATGAAAATAAATTATATTTGGCGACATTAAAAAATCATCATCATGGGAAAAAGCCATTTATTGAAAATTCTGACGGTATTGCTTCTTGCATTTGTTGTGTCTTGTGATAATACTACTGAAGATCCTCCTAACCAAAATAAGAATAACAATAATGGGTCAGGGATTACAGGGCCAAGAATATTAAGTAAGGTTACCAATGGAAATGTAACCACGGAAGAATATATTACCAGTGCAGGAGTTCTTTCCCAGGCCATTTTAAGAGATTACGGAACCTCCAATACCACTACGGCAACGGTAACCTATACCAATGATAAAATAACAAAAATCAGATATCAGGACAACCTGACGCCGCACGTCCTGGATAACGAATATACCATCACTTATACCAACGGTAAAATGTCTGCCATTGCCATGCAGCAAAATGCCATTTCAACAACCAATTACAGTGATTTCACTGTCATTTATGATGCAGTAGGTGGCCTATACAGAATTGAGGAACGGAAGAAAATGGGCGGCAGCTCAAGCTATACCCATTATACCGAATACAGATTTACCTTTTCCGCAAGTAATGTGGTTAAAGTGGACCATACAACCATGCTGATGAGCGGGAACACGCCGGATCCCACCACAGCCAGCACCATTACCTATGCTTATGATAACTATGATGATAAGATCAACCCTTATACAACCCTGCCGAAAGAGTATTTTATCGTCACAGGAACATTGTTCCCGATTAATTTTAATATGATTTCCACCAACAACGCCGGAAAGATTACCATTCATAACCCGATGTCGCCGCCTGTTTCCATTCCTAAAGGATATCTGTATGATTCCCAGAACTATCCGGTATCAGATCAGGGGCAGACGATTAATTATATTTATAAACCTTTGTAAAGGAAATGCGGTTGTTAGTTTTATTATAATATGAATAAATATATGATTTTTATTCAAAAAAAAATTATATTTGTGGAAAAATAAATAATCCCCCAATCCCAATAAGGAATGAAACGACTTTTCTATTTTATTTTATTGTTAGCTGGTTTTTCTACGATACATTCTTGTAAAGATTTAGTAGATGAAGATGGAAATCCGCTGGTAGACCTGAATGATAATAGTGGTTTAAACGGGCCACGGGCTTTGTATAGAGAAATCACAGATGCAGATACGATAGCAGAATATCACTATAACGGATTGCTCTTGTCGAGAGTAATAACAAAAGCGGCCTCTACTACAGATGTACAGTACAGCGGTGATAAAGTAAGCAAAATCACCTTCAATGGTTTCCTGGATTCGGATAATGACGGCACTTTGGATGAAGACAGTACTTCCTATGTTCAGTTATTTACCTATGACAATACCGGAAGATTGGAAAAGATTTCTGAAAACCGCTCCGTTTTCAACAGAACTCCTGTGGTACCGCCGCTACCTCCTGGGCCATGGACCCTTTTAAGAAAATCGAAAACACTTTATAATCTGGCCTATAGTACCACTACCAACAAGCTGGATAAGATTACGATGCAGACAGGTGAAGATGATCCGGGTACCCCTTTTGAATATAAAAATTATTCTGAATCTACCTATGAATACCTGGGTGATAACGTTTCCAAAGTTTTAAGAAACTACGGCCCTATGGCCGGAGGCGTATTCGGGGCTCCTACCAGTAAATACAGCTATGAGTTCCTGAACTATGATACCCAGATCAATCCTTATTCCCTGTTGCCTACAGCCTATAAGATCTCTGTTCTGCTGTCTACGGAGATCAATGATTACAGAAGCTCAATATTGTCTCCTAATAATCCTAAGCGATATACTGTGACGGATCTTATGCAGCCGATCCCGGCACCGGTAATATTCAGTACGGATTACAATTATGATCCTCAAACCTATATGGTGAAAGGCTTTGGAGTAAACTATATTTATAAGCCTTTATAAGAGAAGATCCCATAAAAGATATCAACTCAATTCTTCGGAATTGAGTTTTTTTGTTTTTATCCCTTAAATTTGCAAAAAAGTTTCTCGGATGAAATATTTGATAGTAGGCCTTGGGAATAAAGGTTCGGAATATGAAAACACAAGGCATAATATAGGCTTTAAAGTGGCGGACAAAATTGCAGAAACTCTTGAAGTGCCTTTTAACACAACGAATTTTGGATGGATGGCAGATGGGAAATACAAAGGAAGAAGAGTACTGATTCTGAAACCTGACACTTATATGAATCTTTCGGGAAATGCGGTAAAATACTGGATGCAGAAAGAAAACATCCCATTGGAAAACGTATTGATCGTTACAGATGACTTGGCTTTGCCTTTCGGAACTTTGAGAATGAAAATGAAAGGATCTGATGCCGGCCATAACGGGCTCAAAAATATCAATGAAGTTTTACAGACCCAGAATTATGCAAGACTGCGTTTTGGAATTTCAGCCGACTTTCCCGAAGGCAGACAGGTAGATTATGTATTAGGGACCTGGAATGAAGAAGAATCTGATAAGCTCCCCGAGAGAATCGAGCAGTTTTCCAGGGCATGTCTGTCATTTGTTTTTGCAGGGATCAACAATACTATGTCTGCTTTTAACGGCAAATAATGATAAAATAAGACCATCGGAAACCGATGGTCTTTTTGATGTACTTTTAAAAATTAATTTCCAATCAATCTATCTAACTTACTAACATATTTTTACATAGCTCTTCTGTGCGTGATCAGAATATGGGAATCCTCATCCCGTTCGTAATCCTTATATGAGGTTTTGAATCCTAATAGCTCTACATTGATATCCTCCTCTTTTGCACGGATATTGGCAAAATCCTGTATCATTTCCAGGACGTCTGTAGCGATATAGGAGGTAGATCTTGCATCAATGACAACGGAAGAATTGGGCTTGATATTTTTCAAAGTCTTTTTTATGGCAGCCTTATTCAGGAACGAAACTTCCTCGGCAAGCTTGATATTGATGCCATCTGCGTCATGCAGCTTTTCCCTGCTCAGATAATAGGCCCGTTTCATATTTCCCTGGAGGATATAAAAAACGGAAATTGCCAGACCGATACCCACTCCTTTTAGCAGGTCGGTTGCAACTATAGCCACTACTGTAGCGATGAAAGGTATAAACTGGAATTTTCCCAGATGCCAGAAATGTTTAAATGTAGCGGGCTTGGCAAGCTTATACCCTACCAGGATCAATACGGCAGCCAGTGTAGCAAGCGGAATTAAGTTTAAGACCATCGGAATGGATAATACGCAAACCAGCAATAGAAAGCCGTGTATCATGGCTGAAAGCTTGGATGTTGCCCCTGCATTGGCATTAGCGGAGCTCCTTACCACAACGGAGGTCATCGGAAGACCACCGATGAATGAGCTGACCAGATTCCCGATTCCCTGTGCCTTAAGCTCCAGGTTCGTATCCGTAATCCTTCTTTGCTTATCCAATCTGTCAGATGCCTCGATACAGAGTAAGGTTTCGATGGAAGCTACAATGGCAATTGTGGCTCCTACAACCCAGACCTTAGGATTGGTAAATCCTGTGATGTCCGGCAGCGTGATTAAATTTTTAAAATCACTGACAGACTGCGGGACAGGTAATGAGACCAGATGCTGGGAACCAATAGCCAACGAGCTTCCTGTCATTTTGAAGATCTCATTTAAAACGATTCCTACCACTACGGCAACCAGAGCCCCGGGAAGCATCTTCATCCTTTTTAAGGCCGGGATTTTGTCCCATGCTAAAAGCAAGCCTATGGAAACTATGGTAATAATCACTGCTCCCGGATGGATGGCTCCGAATAGTTCGCTAAAGTAGTTGAAATTCAATCCATTGTCGAAAATAGATTCATGTCCTTCATAATCTTTATCAAATCCCATGGCATGAGGGATCTGTTTTAGAATGATAATAATACCTATTGCTGCAAGCATTCCTTCGATTACGTTATTTGGAAAATAATTGGAAATGCTTCCTGCTCTTATAAAACCCAGGATCAGCTGGATGATCCCGGCAATAATTCCGGCGCAGAGAAAAACCTCAAAAGCTCCCAGATCTGTAATGGCTGTTAAAACAATTGCCGTTAAACCTGCTGCCGGGCCGGATACCGAAATATTTGAATTACTGATGGATCCGACGACCAAACCACCTACTATACCCGCAATAATTCCGGATAACGGCGGTGCTCCCGATGCTAAGGCAATTCCTAAACATAAAGGAAGTGCTACTAAAAAGACAACGAGTCCTGAAGGGAAATTTTCTTTAATTCCTCCTAATAATGATGTTTTTTTCATAATGTTTTGAAAAATACTACGATATAACTGATTGCTTACTTGGAATAATCAATTATAAAAGATTGGAAATTTAATTTTAATGCACATCTGTCCATCCCTATCCGGTATGGATAAGGTTCAGCTGGATTAAAATTAAAATTCCGGAGGCGGAGAAAATATGGTGAGTAAAGGTGACAGATGAAAGGAATCATCGATCAGGTCGAAAGACTTGTCTTCTAATGAAGGTTCAGAAAACTTCAGATAGTCGAAAACATCCAAAGTTTTTGGAAGAGCCTTTTCGTAAACAATAAAAGATGAGGGATGAGAATGAGGTTCTTCTTCGTTTATTACTACATTGGTAACCTGTAATTTCCAGCCAAAAACCGCAGCAATACCTGGTAAAGCTGTAAAGTTCAGGAAAATCAGTAATGTAATAATACTCCAGAATTTCATTTTCTTCAGTTTTCAGAAAGTTTTTTATTTCTTTCTACTCATTACCCAGTCAGATTCCGTAAGGTTATAGATTTTCTGGATGTCTTTCAAAACTTTTTCGAAATCAATCTCCAAATCAATAATTTTTCCGGTTCTGAGGTCAAATACCCAGCCATGTACAATAGGATACTCTTCAAGAATGTATCTTTCCTGTACACATGCCATTTTGATCACGTTAATGCATTGCTCCTGAACGTTAAGTTCCACAAGCCTGTCATAACGTTTACCTTCATCTTCGATAGCGTCCAGTTCAGCTTGGTGCAAACGGTACACGTCACGGATGTTTCTCAGCCATGGATTCAATAATCCTAGATCCTGAGGCGTCATTGCCGCTTTCACGCCACCGCAGTTGTAGTGCCCACAAACAATAATGTGCTTTACCTTCAGATGTTCTACAGCATACTGGATTACCGCTGTTGAACTCATATCCAGGGTATTTACCACATTGGCGATGTTTCTGTGAACAAAAACTTCTCCCGGTTTGGCTCCCATCAATTCTTCTGCCGTAGCTCTGCTGTCTGAACATCCGATATACAGATAATCCGGATTCTGAGTTTTGGCCAATTCATGGAAAAAATCAGGGTTTTCTGAAACTTTTGACTCTACCCATTTTCTGTTGTTTTCGAAAATAACTTCGTACGATTGTGACATAAAATAAAATTTAATGGTTTGCAATTATTTATTCCGTTTAAATTATTTTCAAATTCAATAGATCAAATCAATAATCATGCAAAAATATAATTTTTGTAGAAAAAGCAATTACTTTTAACAAAGTTTAATATTAAAATATGCTTAAAATCATACTAATTCAATACCCTGAATTTAAAATCAGGATATAAAATTACAAACTATTATTGATAAATTGTTTTTTTGATGATTAATTTATTGAGATGAAAGCATCACAAGGATAATCAGACCTTATTGTTGATATATCCCTCGGTAGCTTTGACATTAGGATAGACCTTTGCAGGGTTTCCCACTACCACGGAATTTTCAGGGACATCAAAATTCACATACGAATTCGGTCCTATCAATACATTATTGCCAATGGTGATCGCCCCTACGATCACGGCATTTGTTCCGATCCATACTTCATCGCCGATCACAGGGCAGCCGGCATTTTTGCCGCGGTTTTGCTGTCCTATCGTAACTCCCTGGGCAATATTGCAGTTTTTGCCGATCCTGGCTTTGGGGTTGATCACAAGGCTGCCCCAGTGTCCCAGGTAAAAGCCTTCTCCGATTTCTGTCTCAGGATAGATCTGAAAACCGTATTTTATCTGATGGCGCCTCAAGACCAGTCTCCAGAATATTCCCGGTAAAGATTTTTTCTTAAATTTCTGGGTCTGCCTTAAAATATAGATAAAATGAAGATTCGGGTTGATACATTTCGCCCAGATCTCAAAAGTTGAAAGCCACTTTCCGCTTTCCCGGTAAAAATCTTTCTGAATAATGGAATATTTCTCTGCCATAAAAACAAATTTAAAGAAATTACAGTTTCAGGGAGATTAATTTAATTATAATTCGTCCAGGATATGGATGATTTTTCGCACAGAATTATCAAGGTTGAAAGGCATTTCGTAATTTTCAAGCCGGTCGGAGTAGCGTTTGAATGTTTCAGGCCGGGAAAGTGCCTGTTTCATTCCGGAATAGATACCTTCTTCCGAATTTTCCACAATCAGGCCCAGCTCTCCATGGTTAAGCATTTCATCCACACCCGAGACCTCGGTGGCGATGATCTTCTTTTTCAGGGTGATCGCTTCAAACAGTACTGTGGGAAAACCCTCATATCTGGAACTTAAGATATAAAAGTCAGCATTTCTGAAATAAGGATAAGGATTATCCGTAAATCCCAGCATTGTAGCGGTGGAGTCAACACCCAGCTCCGTCTTTAATTTTTTGATATTCTCAAAATCATATCCGTCTCCAACGATGAGGATCTTATGGGGGAAGCCCTCTTCCAGAAGCTGTTTGTGGACTTTCAGAAGCCTGTCAAAGCCCTTCTGTGGAAAAACTGTTCCAACGGAAATGAATGTGGGAACGGATCTGTCAAAAGTATAATTTACCACCGGTAGTTCCGCTTTAGTAAGAAACTCTTCCGTGTCCAGAGGGTTGTATATCTTTATGATTTTATGCTTTTCAGATTCGTTTCTGGCCAGGTGGTGGAAAAGCTTTTCTATTTTTTCAGAGATCACCATGATTTTATCAAAGCCAAAAAACTTACGAATTTCTGAATCTGTATAGCCTTTTACCTGTGACAGGTCATTATGGATCCATACGATTTTTTTTGAACTTTTCAGGGGAGAGCCTAAGATCTCATCCCGCATCCCGTGGATGGCAGCAAATTCTATATCGTATTTTTTATGCTTTAATTTTCTCTTATAGAGAAGGTTGGGGAATTTCTTCAGAACTTTCTGATAAATAACTCTTGCCGCTTTTCTCGGGATATCCTGCGGCCGGTTGGTGGTAATCATTTCGCCCTTGTTGAGGTACAATACATTGATCCAACCTGGAACTTCTGATAGATATTTCCCGGAATACAGGTTCAGGAGCAAATCAATTTCATACCGGTCTTCCGGCAGGTTTTTCAGCAAGGTGACCAAGACTTTTTCAGCGCCACCATGACGCAAAGAGCCGATGCGGATAAGGATCTTCTTTTTGGGCACTATCTTGCAGTTTTGAATTTTTCGGGGAGATTCAGCTTCAGCCACCGGTTGAGCTGCTTTCTGTCTTTTTCCAGATCAATAGGATAGTTCACCGTTGTCTTTTTCAGTACATCAGCATAATCTTCGATCTCACAGATATATTTTGCAGGATTTCCGGCATATACCGTATGTTCCGGCATAGATTCGGATAAAACAGAATTGGCACCCAGCACGCAATTATCACCGATTTCCACATCCTGTAATATTACGGAATTGCTGCCGATAGCACAGTTCTTACCTACTTTTATACGCCCGAAATTTCTTACCTCTTCGTAGCCTTCTAATTTTCTTATATTAATGGTTGCCCCCGAATGGGTTACAAAGGTCACTCCGGAGGCGATTCTGGTCCCGTCTCCTATTTCAACTAAAAAAGGTTCGGAGCCGAAGGAAACATGATTTCTTACCACTACATCTTTACCCAATTTCAATCCATTGCTTATGCAGACCCTGAGGTAAACGGAATGTTGAAAATCCTGAATGGTGGTTGAAATTTTATTTAAAATTTTATAAATCATCATAGTGAAGCAAAGTTAGAAATTTATTTTATAAATTTGCTCGTTCTAATATACAACGATAAACACAATGAAGGTCGAACAATTTTGCGAGCTGCTTAAGCAAGAGTTAAATGAAGGAGCTGCTGTAACTCCTGAAACCAATTTTAAGGAACTGGAAAGCTATGGCTCTTTATCTGCCGCTTTGGTGATGCAGCTGGTGGAAAATCAATTTGACGTTAAGCTGAATCCCCGAAGCTTTAGGAATGTGAATACGGTAAATGACCTTGTAGAAGCTATCGGTAAGGATAAGTTTGATTAATTTTTCAGTTCTTTACATAAAATAGTCTTCTGCACACAAGGATAGATTTTGTTTTCAGGAGTATCAATGTCGAAGGTCTTGTATTCCCTGAAACCGAATTTATCGTAATACCTGATGAGGTGCGGACTGCTTTCCAGAACATCCAGATAAAGCTGATCTTCATCCTTTACTTCTGCTGCCAGATGTTTTATTAATTGTTCCGCGATACCTTTACCCCGGAACCGGTCATCCACAAAAAGATATTCAAGGAAATACTTGTTCTCCGAAAAATTCCTGATATCGGGAAGGGCTTTTACGTTTTTAATGAAAGAGCTCAAATGTTCCCTTGTGAGATGAATGGGAAATAATTCACCTTTATTCTGGTAGTAGGCGGAATCGGTATAAATAAGTGCACAGCAGCCTGCAACTTTGCCGTCAAGCTCTGCTACAGTATAGCTGTTCAATGAGAATTCCGTATCAAAATTTTCTTTATCTGAGAAAAACTGCTCCAGATACCTGTAAGTGGTCTGCGGGTCAGTTTCAAACATATTGCTGAAGGTATCGGATGCTCCGGTATTTTCAATAGCCAGGATTCCTTTGATAATAAAAGGGATATCTGCTTCTGTAGCTTTTCTGATGATCATAAAAATGTTTTTTTTAATTCGTTTCTGTCAATTTTTCCGGAGGTGTTCGTCGGGAATTTTTCCAGTTTTATGATTTTTGAGGGGATACAGTATTCAGGTAAATGATTTTTTAGATGTGCGCTAATCATTTCCTCCTGAGCCTTCAGATCATTGATGAAAAGAACCAGGCTGTCGCTACCGTTCTTATCTTTATGGATTACGGCTATGCTTATGGCATTTTCCAGTTTCTGGTTGGCGAAGAATTCAATCTCAGCCAGTTCTACCCTGAAACCGTTTATCTTTGCCTGAAAATCTATTCTGTTTACATAGAAGTAGTCTCCGTCTTCATCTTTTAAGCACCAGTCACCTGTTCTGTAATATGTTTTTCCGTTTTTTTGAATGAAAGCTTCATGGGTTTTTTCTTCATTCTTCCAATAAGACCGGGCTAAGAGCTTCCCGGATAGTAAGAGCTCTCCTTCCCGGGCATTTTCATCCGCAAAACCCATATCGCTGTTTTCCATCGGTTTGCCGATGCTTATAATGCCCCTTTTTTCCTTGATCGGGCTGCCCACCTTATAAAAGGTGCAGAAAATGGTATTTTCGGTAGGCCCGTAAACATTATAAATGGATGCATTAGGAACAAAATCTTTCCAACCTTCAACCTGCTTTACCAATAAGGCTTCCCCGCAGAACAGGTTTAACCTTAAACTTTCGTTTTTGATGGCCGGGTCGAGATAAGGAATGATAAGGTTCAGAATGCTGGGAACCATAAGGGCTACTGTAATCTTGTCCGCCTCAAGGAGATCAAGAATTTGCAGGAATTTGGTTTCTTTTCTATGAAGACCAACAACTGTGGCTCCGTTTAGCCAGGGGATCAGGTAGCTCATTACAGACAAGTCGAAGGTAAGCTCAAACATCTGTAAAACCTGATCTTGCGGGGTCAGCTTTCCAAAAGTGGAATGAAACGATTCCGAGAAATAATAAAGATTTGAAAATTGTATGGGCACCCCTTTGGGATTTCCTGTGCTTCCGGAAGTAAAAAGAATATAGGCATTGTTTTCCAGGGATGACTCCCTGGGCGGAGTACTTTCTGCTGTCAACTCTTTTTGAGTGTCAATAATATCCACCCCGAAATTTTCCCGGGGAGCTACGGAGCTCAGAATGGTATCTATATCAGCCTGCCTGATTACATTTAAATTTTTAGTTAAAGGAAAATCCGGATGGATGGGAACATAGGTTTTTCCTTCAAACCAGACCGCAAGAATGGAAGCATACATATAAGCATCATCCGATAAATAAATTCCTATATTTTGGGAAGCTACATTGTGCAGCTGTTGCCTGATCTGAGAAGACAGGCCAAGGATATCTCCGTAGGAATAGTTCTGATCTTCAATGCTGAGACATGTGTTCGTTCCGTGTTGCGAAAACGACTGGTATAAATTTTCAATAAAATGATTCATTTGTGATGATTTGCGCAATACTTTAAAAAAATATGTTATTGATAGCAGGTCTATTTTTTTAAGACCGTTCCGATAATTTCTTCTACAGCATCAAAAATCTTCTTGTTATCAAAACGATCTTCAATATTTTTTAGATTTTCCTGAATATTTTCAACCAGACTTTTATCAGTTAAAAATTCTTTAATCCCATTGTATAAACCTTCCTGAGAATATTCTGTGAGAAATCCGGTGCTTTTATGGTCTATCATCTCGGGAACCCCTCCAACGCGGGTCGCCACAATCGGTTTCTGAAGGATCAGGGTTTCTGCAATGATCAGGGGCCAGCCTTCACTTTCCGAGGGCATGATGTAAAAATCGGCGTTTTTAACATATGGATAAGGATTTATCTGGGTACCCAGAAGCTTGAAGGATTCCTGAACTCCTAATTCTTCTATGCGTTTTGACAGCAATGTATAATCTTCTCCATCGCCGATGACGATAATATTGTGAGCCAGCCCGTCATCTATAAGCTTTTTGTGAGCCTCTAGGAGCGTCCTGTACCCTTTTCTGAAATGCAGTCTTCCCACAGAAACAAACGTAGGTCCATGGCCAAAATCAGGCACGAAGGCCTCTGATTTTCTCTTTATTTCCTCGATGGGAATGGCATTTAAGACCACTTGCCCTGGTGGAAATTTGATGTCGGGATATTTCTCGTCAAGGACATCTTTGGATTGCTGTGAGCCGTAAATGATATAGTCAAACTGCTGCATGCTTTTAAAAATATCTTCACGGTAAGGATCAAACCCGGGTAAGGTAAGGTCCGAATGGAGCCATGCAATTTTTTTTGAATTTTTATTGGTAGAATTAAGCACCGTCTTATAAACGGCATAGGTAGTGGCTATTTCCACATCATAATGATCATTCAGCAGCCTGTCCGCAATTGTTGGATCTTTTTCAGCTTTTTTGAGCTTTAATTTTCTTTTGGCCAGCTGGATCTTCTGAAGCAGGGGATTCCGGGACAGGTCTTCTTTCCCTTCTGTAAGGTAAACCTTTCGCACATGTCCGGGAAATTCATTACGGAGCTCCCCCTGATTGATATTTAGACAAACCGTCATCTCAAACTTATTCCGGTCAAGATGATTAAGCATGCTTAGTAATACCTTTTCCACACCGCCCATTTCCATAGAGCGATGCCTGAAGAGAACCTTTATTTTTTTTTTATCTGACATCATGAAGGGATTTAGCAAGAGTCATCATTAACCGTTTTGTAAAAAACCGAGTATTTTAGCCTTCAGCCTGTAAGGTAGCCTGGTCTGATAATCGATGAGATTAAAAATTTCATCGGGATTCTGAAGATCTTCGGGAACCTTTTTGCCTTTTATACGGTGGATATTCCTCCTTTTTAAGGCATTGAAAATTACTCTGGCGAATGATGCCTTTGCCTTGCCTTTGGAAGCGAACTGGGAAATTCCCTGTGAATGCTGTCGGTATTTGTACATTCTCACAGGTAAGTATTTGGCGTTTCCGTGTTCGAGCAATTTCAGATAAAGATCCTGATCTACCGCGCTTGACAGAGTGGGATCAATGCCTTCTGTCTTTAAATACGCACTTTTTTTAAAGGTGAAAAAGGCGTTTAGCTGAATGGGGGAGTTGAAAAAATTCTTCTCATTGTAGATTTGCTTGATTTTCCCGAAATCACTCATAAAGTTCATGTTCTCATCGTAAAATGTGAGCTTGGAATATGTGGCGATGTGCCTGCTTTTCTGAAGATATGCCACGGAGTCCTTTAAGGCATTGGGATATATCGCATCATCGGGATCCAGGAAAGCACAGTAAGTTCCCGTGGCATGTTCCATACATTTTCTTTTTGTATAGCCGCAGCCCTGGTTTTTCTGATTGACAAAAAGCCTGAACCGGGAATCTCCCTTGATCAGATCCTGAATAATCTCTACTGAATCATCTGTGGAACCGTCATCTACAATAACTACTTCCCAGTCCTGATATTCCTGGGCGATGATCGAATCATAACAATCTCTGAAATATCGTCCGTTATTATAGTTGGCAATCAGAATGGTGAACTTCATGCAATTTGTGTGTTAATAAATTTAGACAAAGATAATTATTCTGAAAAGATTACAGAAAAATCTTTATTTTTGTCTCATTAAAATTGACACAGTGAGTGAAATATCAAGAGTTCTCAAAACATTTGTAGCTTATCTTAAAAGACCTGATCTTTACCCTGAACTGGGCAGAAAAATAATAAAAAACACGGTTAACAGAAAAAATGCCTTCAAAGGAAAAGAAAAGACGAACTTCTGGGCGGCTTCCAGAGCAATTTCCCAAAAAGAGGCTGTAAACCGGCTCTTCGGTGTTGATATTGATCCTTTTAAAAGAATATATTCTGAAGTTCTTGAAACGGCGGCACAGAAAGAAAGAGAATGTCCTGTAAAAATGGGAGGTCCCGGTGCATTGGAATTAATTTTCTATGCCTGCGAATTTACCAATGCCAGCAATGTTGTGGAAACGGGAGTGGCCTATGGATGGTCTTCCCTGGCAGCCCTTTTGTCTTTAGAAAAAAGGCAGGGGACTTTGTACAGTTCGGATATGCCTTATCTGGCTCAGGATGGAGACCAGTACGTAGGATGCGTCATTCCTGAGAATCTGAAAAAGTTCTGGAAACTGTTCCGCTTTGCAGACAGAGAATCCTTACCTAAAATTTTTGCAGACAATGCGGTTTTTGATGTAGTGCATTATGATTCTGATAAAAGCTATAACGGGAGATTCTGGGCGTATGAAGAGCTTTACAAACATTTGAGGGCAGGAGGCGTTTTCATTAGTGATGATATCGGTGATAATTCTGCGTATCAGGATTTCTGTGAAAAAAACAATATTGAAACCATTGTCGTAGAATTTGAAGGGAAATATGTAGGCGTTTTTGTAAAATAAAAACAATTAGGCGTATTTTTGGCGCGTGAAAATAAGTCAGATTACATTTACGCGCTTCCTTGCGGCCATCGCAATCGTTATATCCCATTTCAACAAAGATTTATTTTTATACAGGATACCATATATTTCCAATATTTTTCTGAAAGCTAATGTGGGAGTGAGCTACTTCTTTATGCTTTCAGGCTTTATAATGATTATAGCTTATCATAAGAAAGAGAGAATAAATTATTCAGAATTTTACAGAAACCGGTTTGCCAGAATCTATCCCTTGTATATAGTGGGGCTGTTGCTGTATCTTATCACAAGGTATGCAGACTTCAGCCTATATAAGCTTATTTTGTATTTGCTGGGCATCCAAAGCTGGATTCCGGGTAAAGCATTGGTTTTAAACTTTCCCGGATGGTCTATTTCTGTGGAATTTCTTTTTTACCTGCTCTTTCCATTGTTGTATAATTATCTTTATTCAAAGCAGAACAGAAGCATTTGGGTGGCTACGGTCCTGATCTGGATCATTACACAGGTGTTTTCAAACCTGTATGTACATTCTTCATTGTATGAAGGACCCCATACGGAAAGCCACGAATTGGGATTCTACTTTCCTCTTATGCACATTAATGAATTTCTGGTGGGAAATCTGGCGGGACTGTTCTTTGTAAAAAAGATAAGAAAAAAGAATTATGATATTCCGGTTGTGGTCTTTTTTCTCGCTGTGTTGCTGTCGCTGATATTCATCCCGCTGAACTTCCATAACGGCTTGATGGCTGTTTTCTTTATTCCGCTGATCTATCTGGTCTCCTGTAACAATGGTTTTCTGACAAAGCTGTTTTCACTGAAGCCTATGGAGTATCTGGGAGAAGTAAGTTATGCCATATATATCACCCATATTCCGGTACTGTATATTTTAAGGAAAATATTGAAGTCAGGAAAATATAATCTCAACAGTGATGAGATCTTTTATCTCTACATTCCTTTTCTGATATTGGTCTCAATACTTTTCTACCAGCTCATAGAAAAGCCTTTGAGGCATTATCTTAAATCGAGGTAAATTTCCAAAGGTAGCGGGCTGGTCCGTGTTAAAAGATATCCTGTCTGAAATTGATATTATATAGCCCCGAAAGGATACTTGGGGAATCTGTAACCAGATACTTTGCGATCATCCCCCATTTTCTGATTTTTGGAGCATTGGCAATTTCAAAACTGCGATGCATCCTGCTGATATGGATTTTGATATCCTGTGGGATATTTTTTTCATTTTGTGCCCAGAGATTTACTTCCCTCCAAAACAAGACCCTTGTGGAAGCCGGTTTTATTTTTCCCGTATCTACCTTGGTGATCCTGTTGTCCTCATGTACTCCTCTTGCAGCTATCGGCTGGTCCAGGATTCCGGGATAAAGGTTCAGATAATAGGACAGGCGGAAAAGAAATTCGGTATCCTGATGAAGCCTAAGATGTATCTTAAAAAAAGATTTCATTTTCTTCAAAGCCTCTGTACGGATGGTTAATGTGTCGAGGCTGAAGAGTCCGAAGCTTCCTCTCATGCTGATGAGTCCGGGAAAAACATCTTCGGGAGCATACTTCTTATAAACCGTGGTTAAACGGTCACCGAAAACTTTATAAAACTGCTGTTTGGCTTTCTCTGAATAGTAATGTACGCCAAGTGCACCATAGACACCCTCTACATTAGCATCCTTGAATAGCTCTTTTTCTGCATCGAAGCGGTTAGGAAGATAGTAATCGTCAGCATCCAGAAATGCAATAAAATCTCCTGTAGCTTTTTCCAGCCCCAGATTTCTTGTAGCTCCCGCTCCGTGATTACCTTTATCCGGATGCTGGAATAGCTTTACCCTGTCATATTGTGCGGCCAGTTCCTGGCAAACCTGCAAAGCATTATCCGGTGAACGGTCTTCCACTAAAATAATTTCATAAACTTCATCGAACTGTAAAGCGGATTTTACAGCCTGTGTTACATATTTTTCAGCATTGTAAACAGGAATAATTACTGAAATTTTCATTATATTGTATTTTGATTAGTTTCAATGGAACGATTACGAAGATCTGAAGTTGATATTATAAAGCCCCGACCGGATGCTCGGGTAATCTTGGAACAGATACCTTATAATCATTTTCCATTTCCTGAAGGTAGAAGCGTTGGCAATCTCAAAGCTGCGATGCATTCTCTTAATGTGAAGCTTGATATCTTCCGGGATCTCTTTCTCTTCCTGGGCCCAGTTATGGATCTCTTTCCAAAGCAAGACCCTTGTGGATGCAGCCTTTATTTTCCTGCCCACCTTGGTGATCCTGTTATCTTCATGTACACCTCTCATAGCAACAGCTTTATCTAAAATACCGGCATAAAGGTCCAGATAATAGGATAAACGGAAAAGGAATTCCGTGTCTTCATGGAATTTTAACTGCGGATTGAATAAAGATCCCATTTTTTGGTTTAAAGATGTTTTCCGTATGGTTAAGGCATCGATACTGAAAAGCCCGAAACTTCCCTTCATATTGATTTGGCCGGGGAATACATCTTCAGGAGGGTGTTTCCTGTAAACTGTTGTCAGACGGTCGCCGAAAACGTTGTAAAACTGCTCTCTGGCTTTTTCTGAATAGTAGTCTACCCCGAGCGCTCCATAAACGCCATCCACCGCAGGGTTTTTGAAAAGCTCTTTTTCTGCATCAAAACGATTAGTGAGATAATAATCGTCCGCATCTAAAAATGCAATAAAATCTCCGGTAGATTCTTTTATCCCTAAATTTCTGCTTGCCCCTGCCCCGTGATTATTTTTGTCGGGATACTGAAACAATTTTACTCTTCCGTACTTGTCAGCCAGTTCCTGGCAAACCTGCAAAGCATTATCCGGTGACTTGTCTTCCACCAAGATAACTTCGTATACTTCCTCAAATTGCAAAGCTGATTCTACGGCCTTTGTTACATATTTTTCAGCATTATAAACAGGAATTACTACGGAAATTTTCATTTTTTATTGTTAAGATATGTGAAACGGTATTGCGTTTTCAATATCCTTGAATTTTTCACTGCTGCTAAAAAAAGATTACTATATTTCTTCCATCCAGTTTTTAAAGATAAATCAAAAGATTTATAATTCAAAAAAATTTTGTTTTTATACTCATCAGACAAATGATTGGACCGCGCCCATTCATACAGGGACCGCCAATAGAGAAACTGTCTCTGATTATATTGATGGGAATACCTTACGATTTTAGTAATCCTGTTATCATCATGTATGCCTCTCATAGCCACCGGATCTTTTATATTCCCCGATTTCAGGTAACAATGGTAGGCCAGTTTAAGATTAAAATCCGAATCCTGATGGACGCGCAGGATCTCATTAAACCTCAGGTTATTCCTGTCGATAGAAGCTTTGCGTATGGTGAGTCCGTTCAGATGAAAGAAAGTCCCGAAAGTTTTGGGCATCAGCCCCAGCAAGCCCCTGAATACATCAATTCCCTCGGCGGGATAATTAACGGTGGTAAGTGTACTGTTATTAAACTTGGACTGAAATTCCTTTTTGCCTTTTTCTGTCAGATATTCGATGCCGGTAGCATTAAAAACGCCCTCCACTTTCGGATCCCGGAAAAGCTCCTTTTCCGCATCAAAGCGGTTGGGAAGGTAATAATCATCTGCATCCAGGAAGGTTATAAAGGGATACGTTGCTTTATCCAGCCCCAGATTCCGGGATGCTGCGGCGCCATGGTTCTCTTCATCCGGGTGGCGGAATAACTTTATTCTGGAATAGCTGTCTGCCAATTTGCGGCAGACCTGCAGTGAGTTGTCTTTTGATTGATCTTCAATCAATATGATTTCTTTAACTTCTTCAAACTGCAGGGCTGATTCTACTGACTTTTCTAAAAATCCAGCAGCATTATATACGGGGATGATTACAGAAATTTCAAGCATTATAGTACAGATTGGTTATTATGGGCCCAAAGGGCCAGCTGTAAAAGATTCCAGTGTTTATGGTCCTTATTTAAAAACTTTTGTACCGCGTCAAAATCAATATAGCTGAAGACCTTCTGGTTTCGGTCTTTAAGCAGGTCATTGGAAAGGCTGATGAGGTTTTCTTCTTCGAACCAGTTTTGTACGCCCAGTCCGAAGCCTTGTTTATGCCTGTTTCTTATGATTTCGGTCCAGTAGGATCCCATTGTTTCCCGGAGGATGATCTTATCATTTTCGTTATTCAGTTTCAGGTTTTCCGGAAGCTGAATACAGAATTCGGCAAAATCCAGATCTAAGAACGGTGTTCTCACTTCTAATGAGTTGGCCATAGCCATTCGGTCGGATTTAACCATCATATTGGCCGGGACGTAATTTTCAAGGTCCACTCTCATGATATCATTCAAAGAATCCGGATCGGGTTTGAATGTGTATTCCTGGAGATATTCCGTTGGAACGCCAAGCAGTCTGCGTTCTTCCTTATCAAATGCATTTCTGACGAAATTGAGATGAAAATCCAAAATGTCAGGATGCTTTAGGTTCTTCCGAGTAAGAAAAGATGTTTTTCTGAAATTCTGATACAGCTTTAATCCGAAGCGGGCAATAATATTCTTATAGCTGAAATGATTTCTTAACTTGTTTTCAACATTATAGAAATCGTAGCCACCGAATAATTCATCTCCTACATCTCCTGATAATACCACGGTAAGGTTTTTCCTGGCATTTTGGCAAATTTCGTAATGGGGAAGATAGGAGGTATCCGCAAATGGTTCGTCCAGGAACCGGGAAACCTTTAAAAGAGAGGTGGCCAGATCTTTTTTCTTTTCATGAACTTCAATATGGTTGGTATTATACTTCAAAGCAATCTCTTTGGCATATTTAAGTTCATTGTCTTTATGATCATACCCGAAACTAATGGTGGTCTGATGAGGCAGGAATTCGCTTACCAGAGCTACAACAGAAGAAGAGTCCAGTCCGCCGCTCAAAAAGCTGCCCACTTCCACATCAGCGATAAGCTGTTTTTTGATGGCATTTTTTAAAAGATAGATAAATTCTTCTTTCGCTTCAGCCAGGCTGATGGTCCTGTCTTTGGAAGGCAGGCTGTAATACCTGGAAACCCCGACTTCTCCGTCTTTCCATACCAGCTGATGGGCAGGAGGAAGTGTGAATATATTGCTGTAAATACTCTGATAGCTGCTTACATACCCATATTGCAAATAATGGGAAAGAGCTTCCTGACTGATTTCGGGCTGTATCAGTCCTGAAGCCAGGATGGCTTTAATTTCTGAGGCGAAAATGAACTCATTATTACTCCCGAAAGCATAATAGAAAGGTTTTTCACCAAACCGGTCTCTTGCGCAAAAAAGCTGTTGCTTCTCTTCATCCCAGATTGCAAATGCAAACATCCCCGGAAGGTCATGGATCAGTTTTTCCTGCTTTCTCTGGTACATGGCGAGGATCACTTCAGTATCAGATTCACCATGATAAGGGTATTCAGGATATTGTTTTTTTATTTCCTGGTAGCCGTAGATCTCTCCGTTCAGTACGATACATTCTTTCCCGGTGCTGGAAAACATAGGCTGTTTTCCGTTCTCAGAAAGGTCGATAATGGATAATCTCCGGTGGCCGAGGGCCGCGTTTTCATAAAACTCCAGATGGGCGGAATCGGGGCCACGATGCGCAATGGCATCAGTCATTTTCCTGATGTGTTCCTGATAATTTCTTGCATTTTTGGTAATTATTCCGGCAATTCCACACATATTAACTGTAATTTGGTATGAATGAGAGAGGTTTATTTTTATTTGTGCTTATTATAGGCATGAGCATTTGTGTTTGTAAGGCAAATTTACAATTCAAAATTTAAACATTCAGAAAGGTGGGAGCAGCTTGTTTTACTTTATTCCGGAGCTCAGTCAGAAGCTTTTCCTCGCCGGAAATTTTTTTCAGTTTTCTGGAAAGCTCCTTATACTTGCTGAAGTTCCCCGAAATTATATTTTTTATTATGCTTTGTTTCAATGCTTTTTTTTCCAATTGCAGGGCATTGGGTAAGGCAGGATTCATGATATTGGTCTCTACCCGCAGATCTTCATATTTTTTGTAGTCTACCTTGTCATATGATTGTATACCGTCATGCACTACCTTACTGCCCGGTACGAGCAGGGTTTTCTTGTTATGAAAATGAATTCGGTTGGCATATTCCACATCTTCCCCATAATGAAAAAAATAAGGGTTGAATCCTCCTACGGTTTCTATGGTTTTTCTGGGAAGGAGCCAGTGCGCAGCATTGATAAATTTCACTTCATAATAAGGATTCAGCGTTTGAAAGTACAGGTCTGAGATCATCCTTGTCTTTTCTGCATTGATGGCAATGTATTTATCTAAGAATATATCCAATTTCTTTTCACTGCCGTCAATATGCATCGGGCTTATGATCCCGATTTCGTCCTTGTTATGGTGGTTATTGTAAATGTCAATCAACTTTCCGATACTTTCGGGATAAAGCCAAGCATCCTGGTTCATCAGATAAAAAAAATCCGCCCCGGATTTGTGAGCTTTCTCAATACCGATGTTATTGGCTTTCCCGAACCCCAGGTTTTTTTCAGACTGTATAAAGTCTACTTCGGGAAAATATTTTTTTATATATTCCTGGGTGCCGTCTGTAGAACCATTATCAATTACAATACACTGTAGGGGAACAGAGGAATTTCTCAGGCTGGTAAAGCATCTTTCCGCCCATTTCATAGCGTTGTAAGTGGCAATAATTACGTATATTTTAGGCATTTGTGTTGTTATATATATTTTTCAGCTAAAGTTTTCAGATAATCATCAGGCGTTATTCCGGAGAAAAAGCGGTCTGTATTCTCATCAAAAGGGATTTTGTAAAAGTCTCCTTCATCAACTTCTTCATAAAGGGCGGTCTTCTGCAATTTATTTTGAATGGCTTCTATAATTTCCTTTAAATCATAATAATAAGGATAGGCGAAATTAATGGTTTCATTTTTTGTAGCCGCGCAATGGGAGGCGAGAAATCTGGAAATATCATCAATATCCAGAAGCAGCCTTCTGGCATGGCGATGCAGCACAAACTTGTTGTTGCCGGCAATCCGGTTTTTAAGGAAATTGAATAGTGTATTAGGATTGCCTCCTTTCCCCACGATGTTTCCTATCCTTAAAATAAGGTAGTTATCCGAATTGTTTTTGATATAATTTTCGATCTCCAGTTTATGAATCACATAGCGGCTGTTCTGTTTTGACTGGTCATTTACACTCAGCGTAGAAAAATATACCAGTTGACACCCGCTGTTGTTCCGGAGCGCATCCTTTAAAAGGATGAGTTCTCTTTCAAATTCGGAATCTCTTGTTTCGAGGGAATTGGAAACTCCTGACGCAAAAAATAATAGATCTTTTGAGTCAATTTCTTTCAGTGAGTTAGCAATAAGCCCGTTTCCTATAATCATAAATCTTTAATATTTGACGAAATTACCACTAAATATAATAAATATTATAAGTAGCAATGATCATTATACATTTGTGTTTAATTTTTTGTTTATACCTGAAGCATATCTTATGTAATTAAAATATCTCTTCAGAATCAGGATATTTTGTTTAAAAGAGAGATACTTAAAGGGGTAAAACTTAAGAGTGAAAAGAATATTCTTTCTGTTGACCGGATAATATTCGAAATATTTATACAAAAATCCCAAAAAGATATTTTTTTCTGTTTCGTTATCGATCTCCTTTTGAAAGTCGGAACCCAGTTTTTGTCTGATTCCGATGTTCGTATCCAGCCATGTTTTATCAAGGTTTCCTTTTGAGAAGTGCTCTATGAGAATATCATCAACAACATAATTCTGCAGTTTTTTTGAAATTCTCAGGCTTAGGTCCAGGTCATAGCCATGGAAGCCTTTCAGCTCTTCATCGAATTTGTATGGAATAAAATTATTCTTTCTGATAGCCATAAAAACTCCGTCTACGGCATAAACGGGATTCATCCTGCTTTTTGTCCGTCTGATGAGATACGAGCTTTCATTTTCTTTATTCCCCTGTAAAATATTGACGGAATTGTATTTTTCTGAAACTGTCCAGCTGGATGGGGCAACAGGCACATAAGAGGAGCCGGCCAACCCGATAATTCCTGCATCCGGCCGGTCTAAATGAGCCATAAGCTTTTCTCCCCAATCCTGAGTATGAAACAGTATGTCCTCATGGGAAAAAAGGAGGTAATCATACTGAGCCTTTTCTGCTCCCTGATTGTATGCTTCACAAATTCCCATCAGCCCGGGGTTATTGATCCTGATGATTTCATACGGAACACCAATGGTTTCTGCAATGTTCTTTTCAAGAGCAGCAAAATAACGGGGCAGGTATGAGGAAATTATTATGGAAATCATTTTCTAAACTAAATCATCAATTAATTTAAAGATCCGGGCGGCCAGTTTTTTATCAGAATATTCTGCTTCCAGCTTTTGATGGATATTTTCTCCGTATTTTTCCCTGAGATCTGCATTTTCCATCAGCCTGATGGTTTCAGACGCCATGCTGTCCAGATCCAGATAAGGAATGAGTACGCCATGGCCATTTTCCAGAAACTCCACCGCACCACCACTTTTTTCAAAGGCGACGATAGGCTTTTTAAGTTTGGCCGCAGTGAGCATTACCAATGGGAAAGGATCTTCCCGGGACATCAGGAGAAATATGTCAAACAAATTGATATAATCATTAGGAGTCTTATTATGGTCGATAAAAATAATATCATTTTCCACACCCAGCTTTTCCGCATCCAGCTTCGCACACCTTACAGCCGGGCTCTTTGATGTACCGCCCAGGTTGATAAACTTGAAGTGGATATTTGTTTTCTGCCTGATCTTCTGCACGAGCATAGGCACCATATCAGTACCCTTCCGCAGTTCCTGTGAGCTGGCAATACCAATAATGAGTTCATCCTTTTCAATATTCAGTGTCTCTCTCAGGCTGGCCTTATCTTTCTGTATTTTAAGCTCCGTATCTACAAAAGAATGCACAACCTGTATTTTATCCGGATCGGCATGGTATTTAGCGATGAGGTTCTCGGCTACGGCTTTGGATCCGGCAATGATCCGGGTAATATTGGAGATATTCTCCAGAACAAATTCTTTAGGATAGGTGCTTTCTATTCCAAAACTTAGCTCATGAATGGCCACAATGGTCGGGATATTCTTTTTATAGAAAGGGAGGGTCCAGATCAGGGATTCCATGGTATTTCCGTAGACCAGATCATAGGAATTCAAAAGCAGGCTGCCTGTGATTTTATCTATTTTATTCTGCAGGGTAGGGGTTTCTTTCTTTCTGAAAATAAGAGACTGTACTCTTTTCAGGTTTCTCTTTACGAAAGAAAAAGATTGCAGATGATAATGGGCAACAATGATATTATTTGAAATTTTTGCAAAATCTTCATACAGCTCTCCTCCGCGTATCAGTAAAACATCTATGGAATAATTGCTCCGTTCCTGCTTCAGTCTTTTTAATAGATCCAGGACAAGAATGGGAGCACCGGACAAAGATGCTTCATGAGAAATAAATAATATTTTTTTCTGATCCATTTTAGAGGGATTGAGAGATTAAATTTTGATTGTTTTTCATTATGGTGTTTTCAGGAACAGATTTATGGATTACACAGCCCGCTCCGATAATAGAGTTATCACCGATGGTAACTCCTTTTAAAATAACGACATTGCTGCCTATCCAGCAATTTTTGCCGATTTTTATCGGTTTTGTAGTGTATTTTTCTTTTTCTACATGATAGGTAGCTCCTTTTACGATCAGGTGATTATGGTCATATAACCTTACTCCTTCTCCGAATATGGTATCATCTCCGATCTCAATTTCATCCAGGCAATTAACGGAGCAATAATTGTTGAAGAAAACCCCCTTGCCTATACGGAGCTTCGCACCGGGAAATACAAGGATATTGCAATAGGCTCTCATAAGAACGTTTTCACCGATCGCGATATTTCCGTACCGGCTGTTATCTCCTTTGAAAGCAGTGGCATCTTTTGGGGTAAAAGAAGAATGTATATTGATATTAGGATCAGACATGAAAATCTTCCATTTTTCTTGCTTTTTTTTCTTCTCATTATTTTCCACCAAAGCAATTATTTTTGTAGCAATATTGTTTTTAAGTTTTGCAAGCATAGAAAATTATTTGGTTTTTTACAGTTTGAATTTCTTCATGGTCTTGAGCTTTAATATCTTAAAAAGATAACCGAAGCTCATTATGCTTTCCAGGTATTTATGGTCTTTCAGCTTCAGATCCAGCACTTTTTTTTCTTCCAGTGGCTTTATGAGCGCATTTTTAAAGTCATCATACTGTTTTTTTAAATGGCCGTGCACCACCCGGTTATTTTTGAAATGTAATAGCAAAAACTTCAGACAGAACATCGTGTTTACAATCTGGTCTACTTTGTTCTGTGTACTCCACATCCCGCTACCCACTCTATATACAGCCATCTCCTCAGGAAAATATTTTATCAGCCCAAAAGATGCATTCAGCATGTGCAGGGGATAATCGCCTATCGGGGAATATTTCAGCCATTCCGGTAAAGTATCCATATGTTTCCTGAACACAACGGAAACAGTAATGATAAAGTTTTCTTTTGAAAGATCCTCTATGGTGTAGGTTTCTTCACTGTCAGGATTAGGATACGTAAACTTTTCTGTTCTTGTGGTTAATTCCTTTATTTTATGAAAGATCAGGCTGTAATCGGGATTGTTTTCCAGAAAATCCACCTGTTTTTGTAGTTTCAACGGATCCGTCCAGTAATCATCCCCCTCACAAATGGCAATATACCTGCCTTTTGCCTGAGAAATCGCCCAGGTAAAATTAGGAATGGCACCCAGGTTCTCCTCATGTCTGATGTATTTTATCCAGTGTCCGTTCGGGTGATTTTCCATGATATTTTTCACTACGTTTTCCGTATTGTCCGGGGAGCAGTCATCGGAAATGATCAGTTCTATATCAGAATTGAAAATCTGGGATAAAACCCCATTGATGCTTTCTTCTATATATTTTTCATGACCATAGGTGATCATTACAACACTTACCAGGGGATTCATCATTTACGTATTTTTATAATTTTCGAAGGCACTCCCACTGCAGTACAGTTGTCCGGAATATCTTTCGTTACAATGGTACCCGCTCCTATGATTACATGATTGCCGATAGTCACGTCCGGCAGAATAACAGCACCTGAACCCAATTGGCAGAAGTCACCAATCTTCGCTCTTCCCAGGATTTTCACATCAGGCGATATTTCTGTAAAATCCCCGATCATCACATCATGAGTAATTATGGAATTGTAATAGACTATTGGAGCACGCCCGATTTTCACATCATTAGAGATCTTAACCCCATCTAAAATATTGGCTCCGTCTCCAATCTCTATACCATAAGACCCGATATCGGCCTTTGAGCTGATGGTAGAGGTCAGTTTCCCGCCTATATTCATGAACTTATCGGCTAATTTTTTTCTTAGTGCCGGGTTCCCGATTCCAAGTGTGAATCTTTCATCAACTGTTTTAAAATAATGCTCTGCTTCTGTAAGGCTTTTCAGGATGGGGAATTTTTCAAATAGCAAGCCGCTTATATCTTTATTTACGTCATCATAGAAAGAAAGATTTGCCAGCTCATTATTCCGGTGGCAAATTTCCAATACCTCTTTTGCAAAACCTTTGGCTCCTATGATCAGCATGACTAGTTATTTTGAATTCTTAGCATCAACCGGGCAATCAGTTCCACTTCCTCAAAAGTAAGGTCATAATAAAAAGGGAGACATAAGGCCCTTTTGGCGATATCTTCTGTGACCGGAAGCTCAAGTTTGGGAAGGTAGGGTAATGCAGAAGCCAGACTTGGATAAAAATACCTTCTTGTAAAGATCTCTTGTTTATCCATTTCAGCTTTCAGCTTCAGAAGAAGTTCTTCGCTTTCCAAAACAATGGGGTAGTAGGCAAAGTTCTCCGTAGCTTTTTTATGCCATAAGGGTTTTACCGCTTTCAGGTTTTTCAGCTTTTTATCATAAAGGGCGGCAAGGGCTTTCCTTTTTTCATGTATTTGGCTGATGTATTTTAAATTTACCAATCCCATTGCGGCATGAAATTCAGAGTTTTTACCATTAATGCCCAGTTCAGAAAAAGAATCGAATCCGGAGATTCCAAAATTTCTGATATAAGCCATTTTTTTCAGCAGCTCAGGCTTTTTTGTAACAATAAGCCCTCCTTCAACGGTATGGTAAAGCTTTGTGGCATGAAGGGAGCAGGTAGAAATATCTCCGTATTCGAAGATAGATTTTCCATTGACCTCCACCCCAAAGGCATGGGCCGCATCATATATGACCTTCAGATGATGTTTTTTTGCGATCGCTTCTATGGCTTCCACATCACAGGGGTTTCCATATACATGTGTTGCCAGGATGGCGCTGGTCTTATCTGTGATAGCGCTTTCAATTTTGGCAGGGTCTATGCAAAGGCTCTGTGGATCTATGTCTACGAAAACGGGCGTACAGCCCTCCCATACAATAGTGCTGGTGGTTGCAATGAAGGAAAAGGGAGTGGTAATGATCTCACCGGAGATCTCCAAAGCTTTGATAGCCATCTGTATGGCTACAGTACCATTCGTGACAAAAAGTAAATGTTCGAGCTTCAGATGATCTTTAAGCTCCATTTCCAGCTGGCTGGCCAGAGGCCCCATATTGGTGAGCCAGTTTCTTTTCCAGATACCGTCTAAGTATTTTTCATAATCCTCCCTGGGAGGAAGAAAAGGTTGCGTTACAGGAATCATAATCTGTTATTGTATTGACCAGTTAAACTGAGGACGGATGAACCCTGGTTCTCGTCCCATATATACGCCGATTTCCCTGTTTCCGTCGACAACGGAGAACGAGGCAATGTCATTTTCCACCAGTACGGCCTGCTTTTTATCTTCTACCAGGAAAAAGCTCAGATAATAATTTCCCGATTGAAAAAAGCTTTTTGGGAAAATACATTTTAAAGAGTTAAATCCTTTATTAAACTTAATTTCCTGGCTTGAACTGCTGAATGAAAATAAAGCCTCCCCGTAATCATTTTTCAAATGATAGGTGATATGATACCGTTCCGGCTGATCTGTGTCTAAAATAAAATTTGTGGTTAATTCTATTTCTTCATTTTCATCCAGTGGTTCATCAATAGTCTTATTGCTGTTTCTGAATGTAATTTCTTCCAGTTTAAAGAAATCATTTTTTACGTTTTCATAAATAAAATGATTGGTATTGGAAGTTTTATTATTGCCCAGGTACCTTAATACCGTATCATCGATATTTCCCTGGTAAGCCACTTTCCCGGTTTCCAGCAATATGCCCTTGGTACATAGAGTTTTGATCGCCGCCATATTGTGGCTTACGAAAAGGATCGTTCTGCCTTCCCCTTTCGTAACATCCCCCATTTTTCCAAGGCATTTTTTTTGGAAGTCAGCATCACCCACAGCCAAAACTTCATCCACAATCAGTATTTCCGATTCCAGGTGGGCGGCAACTGCAAAGGCAAGACGAACATACATCCCGGATGAATATCTTTTTACAGGGGTATCTATATACCTTTCCACTCCTGAAAAATCCACTATTTCATCGAACTTACGTTTTATTTCCTTACGGGTCATCCCTAAGATAGCTCCATTAAGAAAAACGTTTTCACGTCCGGTCATTTCAGGATGGAATCCTGTTCCTACTTCCAGCAGGGAAGCGATTCTTCCACGGGTGTATATTTTTCCTGTTGTCGGTTTGGTAACTTTGCTCAGAAGTTTAAGAAGAGTGGATTTCCCGGCACCGTTTCTTCCGATTATTCCTACGGCATCACCCTGCCCGATTTCGAAATTGATATCCCGGAGTGACCATACATATTCAGAGTTCCCTTTAGTGGCTCTGTCGTTGGTATCACCAATCTTTAAATAAGGGTCTTCTTTTCCCCTTATAGTATGCCAGAACCTGTTCAGGTCATGGGAAAGTGTTCCGGTTCCCACCTGCCCCAGACGATATTGTTTTGATATGTTTTCTGCTTTTAAAGCTAGCATGTTTTCTGATTTTACATTATTTTACTATACCGTATCCATAAAGGTCTTCTCAACTTTATTGAAGACAACGATTCCTATTGCCAGGAGAATCAGGATAATTACGGAGCTTATCCCCAGCATCAGGGGAGAAAACTCTCCAACTCCCAGCCATGCGTATTTAAAGCATTCAAAAATACCGGTCAGGGGATTGTAGAATGCAACTTTTTTTAACGGGCCCGGAAGGGAGGAGATCGGGTATACCACGGGAGTAGCGTACATATACAGGCTTACTCCAAAACCCAGTAACATATTGAGGTCCTTATATTTTGTAGTAAGCGATGAAAATATCATTCCCATTCCCAATGCAAACAGGGCCATAAGAAGAATGAGAAACGGCGTTGCCAATATCCACCAGTTGGGATGAGCTTCTCCTTTCGAATAATAATATGCCCACCCGATGAGAAACAGCAGCAGCTGAACGGCAAAACGCATCAGATTAGAAATTACAATGGAGATGGGAGTCACCAGCCTGGGGAAATAAACTTTTCCGAAAATGTTGGCGTTTCCCGCAAAGGTGTAAGAAGTGCCGAGCAATGAGCTTGAAAAATAATTCCAGAGCGTTACCCCGGCCAGATAAAACAATAGAGGGGGTGCCCCATCTGTGGGTAGTCTGGCAATTCTTCCGAAAATAACCAGGTATACGATAGTAGTCAGAATAGGATTTATGAAAAACCAGACAGGTCCTAAAATCGTTTGTTTAAAACTTGATACAAAATCTCTTTTTACAAACATGTAAATAAGATCCTTGTATCTCCAGACTTCTTTTAATCTTAAATCGAATAAAGAATGACTGGCCTCAATGGTTTCTGTCCACTTTTGTTGTGGTTCATTCATCTGTGTAAGTTTATGCAAAATTATAATAATTAATTAACTCGAATACTTTTAGCCTATGAATAATTTACCTTATAAAGCTGAAAATAATAACGAATATATTGATATTTGTAATTATGAACAAAAACTATTGACCATTGAGCCAATAGTTTTAATAATTAATTAAAGCTTGTATTATTATTTGTTCACTAATTGTTTCAAATACTCTCCATATCCGCTTTTCCCGTATTTAGTTGCGGTTTCGAGTAATTTTTCTTCGTCGATGAACTTATTTCTGAAGGCGATCTCTTCTATGCATCCGATTTTAAAACCTTGTCGTTTTTCAATTACTCTTACAAATTCCGAAGCGTCGTTAAGGGAATCGAAGGTTCCCGTATCCAGCCATGCAGTTCCTCTGTCAAGGACGCCTACCTCAAGTTTCCCCTTTTTCAGGTAAACGTTGTTCACATCAGTGATCTCCAGCTCACCTCTTGCAGAGGGCATGATATTTTTGGCGATTTCCACTACTTCGTTATCGTAGAAATACAGTCCGGGTACCGCATAATTTGATTTTGGTTTTGCCGGCTTTTCCTCGATGGAAACAGCTTTGAAATCCTGGTCAAATTCTACAACACCATACCTCTCGGGATCTGAGACATGATAGGCAAAAACTACGCCTCCGTCAGGATTTGTTTTGTCTTTCAATAAGGTGCCCATCTCTGAGCCATAAAAAATATTATCACCTAAAACCAATGCCGCAGGGTCATTGCCGATAAACCGGTCTCCCAGAATAAAAGCCTGGGCTAAACCATCCGGGCTTGGCTGCACTACGTATTCTATATTACAACCGATCTGTGAGCCATTTCCCAGCAGTTTTATAAAGCCTGGCTGATCATGAGGGGTAGTGATAATCAGAATGTCTTTGATTCCTGCCAGTAAAAGGGTAGAAAGAGGGTAATAAATCATGGGTTTGTCATAAACCGGCATCAGCTGCTTACTTACAGCAATTGTCAGTGGATAAAGCCTTGTTCCTGAGCCGCCGGCCAGAATGATACCTTTCATCTATTTGTTTATTTGTGGTTTGTTAATTGTATTGTTTTTCGTAATATTTCTGGTAGTCTCCACTGGTGACATGCTCCAGCCATTCCTTATTCTCAAGATACCAGTCAATTGTTTTTCCCAGTCCTTCCTCAAAAGTGACGGAGGGCTTCCAGCCGAGATCCTTGTTAAGCTTAGTGGCATCGATGGCGTACCGTTTATCATGCCCGGGTCTGTCTTTTACGAAAGTAATCAGCTTTTCAGAATACCCTTCAGGTCTTCCCAGTTTGGCATCCATCTGCCTGATCAGTTCTTTTACCAGATCAATATTCTGCCATTCATTAAAACCTCCGATATTATAAGTTTCTCCTGTTTTTGCTTCCTTAAAGATCTGGTGAATAGCCCTTGCGTGATCAATCACAAATAGCCAGTCTCTTGTATATTTACCATCCCCATAGATTGGTAAAGGTTTTTCATTGATAATGTTTGAGATACAAAGAGGGATAAGCTTTTCCGGAAAATGATTGGGGCCGTAGTTGTTGGAACAATTGGAAACAATAAAAGGCAGCCCATATGTATTCCCGTAAGCTCTCACGAGGTGGTCGGAAGCTGCTTTAGACGCTGAATAAGGGGATTGAGGATCATAAGGCGTGGTTTCCAGAAAAAATCCCGTTTCGCCCAGACTTCCGTATACTTCATCCGTGGACACATGATAGAACAGGTTCTGTCTTTTTCCGTCCGGAAATCTACCGTGGGTGTGATCCGGGTTCAGTGTCCAGAACTCTTTACAAAGATTAAGAAGATTAGCCGTACCGTTCACGTTGGTATTGATAAAGGCCATAGGGTCTGTAATGCTTCTGTCCACATGGCTTTCAGCGGCCAGATGAACAATGGCGTCCGGACGATATTTTTCAAATATATTTCTTAATTCTTCAGGTTTGGTAATATCTGCTTTTTCGAAAACATAATTGGGTTCATTTTCAATATCCTTTAAGTTTTCTAGATTTCCGGCGTAGGTAAGGGCATCAAGGTTAATGATGGTTGTGTCCGGATTGTTTTTTACAAACTCTCTTACAACATGGGATCCTATAAAGCCGGCTCCACCGGTAATAATTATGTTTTTCATCTATTTATTTTGAATGGTTCTTCTTCCGATACTTTTATAATAAAATCCGTTTTTTTCGGGAATTTCCAATGGGAACATGTTTCTTCCGTCAAAGATCACTTTATTGTTCATTTTTTTCGCCATCAGTTCAAAATTCGGGTTTTTAAACTCCGGCCATTCTGTGGCAATAAATAAGGCATCTGCATTTTCTAATGCTTCATACATGCTTTTTGCGTACTTAATCTTATCACTAAGAAGTTTCTGAACATTACTTTCAGCAACGGCGTCATATGCGACAATTGTTGCGCCTTTTTTCAACAACAGATCAATATTGTCCAATGATGAAGCTTCGCGGATATCGTCAGTGTTGGCTTTAAAGGCCAGACCCCACATCGCGATGGTTTTTCCGCTTAAATCTCCCCCGAAATATTTTTCGATTTCAGATACCAGAATAACTTTTTGAGCGGTATTTACATTTTCAGTTGCCTGTAGGATCTGAAAGTTGAAGTCTTCCTGTTTTCCTGATTTTATCAGAGCTTTCACATCTTTTGGGAAACAGCTTCCTCCATATCCGATCCCCGGAAATAAAAATCTGTGTCCGATTCTGTCGTCACTTCCCATTCCTAATCTTACTTTGTCAACATCGGCCCCTACCCTTTCGCAATAGTTGGCGATTTCGTTCATGAACGTGATTTTTACTGCTAGAAAAGAGTTAGCTGCATATTTTGTGAGTTCAGAAGATTTCTCATCCATGAAAATAATGGGAATCCCGGTATTGGTAAATGGCTGATAGATGGTTGCCATAATATTTTTTGCTTTTTCGGAGCTAGCCCCTACCACCACTCTTGAAGGATTCATGGAATCTTCCACGGCAAAGCCTTCTCTGAGAAATTCCGGGTTAGAAACCACATCGAAGGGGATATTTGTTTTTGAGGCGATTACTTCTCTTACCTTATCCGCTGTACCTACCGGAACCGTACTTTTATTTACAATGACTTTATAATCGGTCATGATTTCTCCGATATTCTCGGCTACGTTCAGTACATAGGAAAGATCTGCCGAGCCGTCTTCTCCCGGGGGAGTGGGCAGGGCGAGGTATACCACTTCGCTTTTATCCAGAGCTTCTTTTAAATCGGTAGTGAAAAACAGTCTTTCTGCCTGAATGTTTCTTAGGAACATTTCTTCAAGGTTCGGCTCATAAATGGGAACGATGCCGTTTTTCATACCTTCTACTTTTTTCTCATCAATATCAACACAGTATACTGAATTGCCAAGTTCTGCCAGGGTAGTTCCGGTAACTAATCCTACATAACCCGTTCCTACAATCGTTATATTCAAAATGTTTGTTTTAAAAATTCAATGACAAAAATAATAAAAATACTTTCATACCGCTTTTAAAATTCATATAAACAAAATTTAACTTATTTATCTGATAATAAGATATTTTGCTATTTCAGAAAAAAAATGTATATTTGCAATGGATTTACGGAAAAAAATGGGAAGGCCTTCGGAAGAAAGCCTTTTTTCGTACTGGTAAATCAAGATTAATATTTATGGAGTTTAGAAAAAGAATCGAAGAGTTATTAAATGAATTCCTTGCGACCAGAGAAGATCTGTTTCTTATTGATTTAAAGGTTTCTACAGGGGATAACGTTACAGTGATTTTAGACGGTGATAATGGTGTTTCCCTGCAGGACTGCCTTGATGCAAGCCGGGCAATAGAGTTCAATATGGATCGTGAAGAGCATGATTTCAGCTTACAGGTAATGTCTGCCGGATTGAGTGAGCCTCTATCCATTCCAAGACAATACAGGAAAAATATAGGAAGAGAAATAGAAGTTTTGCTTAACGATTCTTCCAGGATTGAGGGTGAGCTGTCAAAAGTGGATGACGAAAAGATAAGTCTTATTTTACGCTACAGAAAGCCCAAAGAAATTGGAAAGGGCAAAGTGGATGTGGAGGAAGAGAAAGAAATTCCTTACTCTGAGATTAAAAAAGCATTGGTAATAATTAAATTTTAAAAGAAAAAAAGATAAATGGATAATATAGCGTTGATTGAATCCTTTGGTGATTTTAAAGACGAAAAAGGGATCAGCAAGATTGATCTTATGGCAATTATTGAAGACTCACTGAAAACTCTTCTGAGAAAAAGATTTGATTCAGATGATCATTTCGATGTGATTGTAAATCCTGATAAAGGAGATTTTCAGATATTTTTAAATAAAACGATTGTAGAGGATGAAATGTCGGAAGATGATGATCTTGAAATTGAGATCTCTGAAGCAAAAAAAATAGACCCTACATTTGAAGTAGGAGAAGAATATACGATGGAAATTCCTGTTGCCCAGCTGGGAAGAAGAAATATCCTTACTTTGAAACAGATTTTGGCAACCAAACTGCAGGAACATAACAACGCCATGCTGTATGAGCAGTTTAAAGACAGGATCGGGGAAATTGTTGTCGGGGAAATTCACCATATCCGTCACAAGCACGTGATATTGCTGGATGATGAAGGGAATGAGTTTATTTTACCAAAAGAAAACCAGATCCCGTCCGATTTCTTTAAAAAAGGTGAGAATATCAGAGCTATTGTAGAGACCGTAGACTTTAAAGGTTCTAAGCCTCAAATTATTATTTCCAGAACTGCACCTAAATTCCTTGAGAAATTATTAGAGCTGGAAATTCCTGAAATTCAGGATGGAACTATCATTCTTAAAAAAGTGGTAAGAATTCCCGGAGAAAAGGCAAAAATTGCAGTGGATGCTTACGATGACAGAATTGATCCGGTAGGAGCATGTGTGGGGGTGAAAGGTTCAAGAATTCACGGAGTCGTAAGAGAGTTGAGAAATGAGAACATCGATGTGATTCAGTGGTCTAAAAACCCTGAGATTCTGGTGAAGAGAGCTTTAGGAAATGTTACTATCAACAAAATTGATATCAATGAGGAAGAAAACTATGCGTTGGTGTATACCCCTGTTGAAGAAATTTCCAAGGTGATCGGAAAACAAGGCCAGAATATAAGACTTGCTTCTTGGTTGACAGGTTATGAAATTGATGTACACAGAGAGTCCAGCGAAGATGATGACGTCGAATTGAAAGAATTTAACGATGACATTGAAGAATGGATTTTGGATGAATTTAAGAAGGTAGGTCTTACTACTGCGAAATCGGTGTTAGATAAAGATACTGAGAGCCTCCTGAATATGGTTGATCTTGAAGAAGAAACTATTGAAGAAGTGAAGCGTATTCTGAGAGAAGAATTTGAAGATTAAGATTTTTTAAATAAATTTTAATAAACAGTAAAAAAGAATACTTTAATTTTAAGAATTAAAAAATAGTAAAAATAATAGATGCCAAAAATTAGATTAAATAAAGCGGTTAAGGAATTCAACATTTCGATGTCCAGGTTAGTAGAATTTTTACAATCCAAGGGCTTTGAGGTTGAAAGTAATCCTAACGCTCAATTAGAAGAAGCGGCATATTCTGCATTGGAGGCTGAGTTTGCCAAGGATGGCGAACAGCGCAAAGCTTCCCATGAGGTGGTGATCACTAAAGTTCCGGAAGAAAAGCTGGAAATTGAAGAAAAGAAAACCCCTGAAGTAATAAGAGCTAAAGCTAATATAAAGCCAGAAACTAAGATTTTAGGTAAAATAAACCTTGAACCTAAGAAAGCGGAAGAAGAAACATCTTCCGTACCCGATCCTGTAGCCGAAGAGAAAAAAGAAACTGAGCCTGCTTCAGAAGCTAAGGCAAATGCTGAAAAACAGGAATTTAAAGTTCTGGATAAAATAGACTTGTCTCAAATAGAATCTAGAAACAGACCCATAAAAAAAGAAAAACCAAAAGCAGCAGAGGAGAAAGCTGAGGAAAAACCGGCAGAACCTGTAAAGGATACTCCGAAGCCTGTTTCAGAGGTTGTTTCAAAACCTGCTGAAGTTAAAGCTGAGCCTCAGAAGACAGAAGAAGAGACTCAGGAACCTCAAAAAATTGAAACGGTTTACCAGAAACTTGATGGTCCTAAGATTGTAGGAGAGAAAATTGATTTGAGCCAGTTTGCGGATAAATCAAAAAATTCCGGGGCTAAAAAGAAAAGAAAAAGAATTGAAAAACCTGGAACTAATCAGCAGAATACCGGGAATAATCAACAACCTGGAAACAATACCCAACAGGGAGGAGGAAACAGACCTCATGGCGGAAACCAGGGGAATCGTCCTCAAGGCCAGGGGAATCGCCCGAATCAGGGTGGTCAGGGAAACCGTAATCAAGGTGGCCAGGGAGGCGGATTCAAGAAAGGTCAGAACAACAGACCGGGACAAAGAGTTATGCCTGTTGAGCTAACAGATGAGCAAGTTAAAAATCAAATTAAGGAAACCCTTGAAAAGCTTACCAATAAAGGAGGCAAATCTAAGTCAGCAAAACACAGAAAAGATAAAAGAACGTTCAGAAGAGAACAGGATGAGCGCCAGCAGGAGCTTGAAGCTCAGGACAGAACTCTGAAAGTTACGGAATTTATTACAGTAGGTGAACTGGCGAGTCTGATGAACGTTTCTCCAACAGAAGTGATCTCTGCATGCTTCTCCTTAGGCGTAATGGTTACAATGAACCAAAGATTGGAAGCTGACACCCTGCTGTTGGTAGCTGACGAGTTTGGTTATAAAATTGAGTTCTCTGATGCTGATCTTGAAGAATCAGATGCAGAAGATGAAATTGACAGTGAAGAAGACCTTGTACCGAGAGCTCCGATTGTAACGGTGATGGGACACGTAGACCATGGTAAGACCTCATTGCTTGACTATATCAGAAAAACCAACGTGATTGCAGGAGAGTCAGGAGGTATTACCCAGCATATAGGTGCCTACAACGTGAAATTGGAGAATGGACAGAGAATTACATTCCTGGATACACCGGGTCACGAGGCATTTACAGCGATGAGAGCGAGAGGTGCCCAGATCACGGATATCGCAATTATTGTAATAGCAGCTGATGATGATGTAATGCCGCAGACCAAAGAAGCTATTTCCCATGCACAAGCTGCCGGTGTACCTATGATTATAGCGATCAATAAGGTAGACAAACCGAATGCTAATCCGGATAATATCCGTCAACAGCTTTCCGGAATGAATATCCTGGTTGAAGAATGGGGAGGAAATGTTCAGTCGCAGGAGATCTCTGCTAAATTCGGGAATAACGTTGATCTTTTATTGGAAAAAGTATTGCTTCAGGCAGAGCTATTGGAGCTGAAAGCTAATCCTAACAGAAATGCACAGGGAGTAGTGATTGAAGCATCATTAGATAAAGGCAGAGGCTATGTTTCTACATTATTGGTACAAACAGGAACCCTGAGAGTTGGAGATTATGTGCTGGCAGGTAAGAACCATGGTAAGGTAAAGGCTATGCTTGATGAAAGAGGGCGTAACCTTAAAGAAGCTGGACCTTCGATCCCTGTTACTATTCTTGGATTGGACGGAGCTCCAACAGCCGGAGATAAGTTCAAGGTTTATGAAGATGAGAGCGAAGCCAAATCTATTGCCAACAAGAGAGAGCAGCTTCAGAGAGAACTCTCTATCAGAACGAAAAAACATACAACACTTGAAGAGCTTGGTAGAAGAATCGCTTTAGGTGATTTCAAAGAACTTAACATTATATTGAAAGGTGACGTTGATGGTTCTGTTGAAGCGCTGTCAGACCAGTTGCAAAGACTATCTACTGAGGAAATCAATGTGAATATTCTTCATAAGGGAGTAGGGCAGATCACAGAATCTGATGTTAACCTTGCCACAGCCTCTGATGCCATAATCATCGGCTTCAATGTAAGGGCAGGTGCAAATGCCAAGGATCTGGCAGAAAGAGAAGAGATAGAGATCAGGACTTATTCTGTGATTTATGCTGCAATTGAAGAAGTTAAAGAAGCAATGGAAGGAATGCTTTCTCCTGAAATTAAAGAGCAGGTTATTGGTAATGTTGAGATCAGGGAAATATTCAAGATTTCTAAGGTCGGAACTATTGCCGGATGTATGGTTCTTTCAGGAAAAGTTACCCGAAATTCAAAGGTGAGGGTATTGCGAGATGGAATTGTTAAATTTGATGGTGAATTGGAGAGTTTGAAGCGCTTCAAAGATGATGTTAAGGAAGTAACCAAAGGGTATGAATGTGGCTTGAATTTAAAAGGCTACAATGATATTGAAGTAGGTGATATTCTGGAGGTTTATGAAGAGGTAGCCGTGAAGAAAAAATTGAAATAACTCCACTTTTTTGTTAATAAAAAATCCACTTTAACTAAAGTGGATTTTTTTATTTATTGACAGCGTTGTAATTTATAATAATTCTAAATAATAATTTCTAATTTAATAATAATGTGTTAATATTTTTCTTAAATGATAAAATTTTACATTTTCTAAAATAATACCCATCTATTATTATCAAGTTTTATATATTTTAAGTAAAAAATAAATCATAATTCCGTGAATTATAGTAAAATATACACTTAAAAACTTGCAAGTGTTAATATTTATTAACATATTTGCCCATTAAATATATTAAAATTTGTTAATATGAATGTTAAATTACGTGTATTGACAGCTGGAGTACTGTTTTTTACAGGCCAGGCTGTGCTAGCTCAAAAAAAACCGGCTGACACTACAAAGGAAGCTAATATTGAAGAGGTTGTTGTTTTAGGGTATAGCAAAAAGAGTACAAAAGCAAAATCTACTGCAGCATCAGTTACTGTAGATTCAAAGGCTCTTGAAAATCGTCCGAATGTTTCTTTTATTAATTCACTTCAGGGAAATGCGCCAGGGATAAGCATTAACTCTACTTCGGGCTCTCCTGGTTCTGGTAAAATTGATGTTATGGTTCGTGGTCTCTCCTCGATCAATGCATCTACAGATCCACTTTATGTAATTGATGGGTTAATTACTTCTGCAACTCAGTTTAGAAACTTAAACACTGAAGATATTGAAAGCATCAGTATCCTGAAAGATGCGCAGGCTACCTCTATCTATGGTAACAGAGGTGCTAACGGGGTTGTTGTTATCAATACAAAAAATGCAAGATATAATAGCGGCCTACGAGTAACGTATGATGTACTGACTTCTTTTTCTGTATTGCCTAAAACAAAATATAACATGTTAGGGGCTAAAGAATTATTGAACTTAGAAAATCAGTACGGCGTTGGTCAGGGAGGGCAGATGACTCCGGAAGAAATCGCTGCTTGGAATGTAGATACTGATTGGAACAAGCAATTTTTCCAGACATCTATGTTACAACAGCATACTTTAGGTATCACTTCAGGAGGTAAAAATATTAATAATTATACCTCTTTAGGATATTTAAATACGGATGGTACTTTTAGGTCTACTGATTTCCAGAGATTTACTTTGAGAAATAACTTGAATGGTAAATCTGATAACGGAAGATTGACTTTCAGTATGCAAACAGCAGTTGGATATTCTAAGCGTCACCAGTTAGACCAGGAAACAAATGCTGGTATTGATAACAATATTGTACAAAACCCTCTTTTCGGTTCTTTATTAACACCTTCATACCTGGAACCATATCCATTCATAAACGGACAGGATATGTTCAATCAGATTGGTGGAGCCGGAACAAATTATCCAGGATGGATTCTTTCCGATATTATCAGAGGAGGTATTGTAAACTTATATACTGAAACATCAGTCCTTGCCAATGCTAACGTAAACTATAAAATTACAGATTGGTTATCAGTAGGAAACAGGTCAGGTATTGACTACAAAGAGACTGACCGTACTTTTGCCCGTGATCCGAGAGGTTATCTTTCTATCGCTGCAAAACCTTCAGGAGCTCAGTTTGGAGGGCTTGAGTCTATCTCAAATACCAAAGATTTAACATTTAACTCTGTTACTAATATTACTTTTGATAAGAAATTTGGTGATCACTCAGTTACCGTTGCTGGATATTTAGACTATGTAAAAGCACATTACCTAGCTTCTGCACGTCAGCAAAATGGTTTAGATCCATTTAACTGGGCGTTTGGTGCCGGAACAGGTTATATTCCTTTTAATCCTGCTACTCCTTCACTTTATCTTCCTAGCGTTTCTGCTGCTAAATATAATGCAGGAACATTGGCAGTTATAGGTACTTTAGAATATGACTATGCTGGCAAGTACGGTGTAAGTGCTACAGTAAGACGGGATGGATCTTATAGATTCCCTAAAGAAAACAGATGGGAGACATTCTGGTCTGTAGGTGGTCGTTGGAACATTGATAAAGAAGACTTCCTTGCCGGATCTAACGTTGTAAAAATGTTGAAGTTAAGAGGTTCTTATGGTACTACCGGTAACCAGAACTTAATTCAACCTGCAAACAATGGTAACCCGCTATTTGCTGGAACAAATATTTATGACGACTTAATCGGAAGTGGTACCGGATATATGAATACCGTAGGTTATGCTACAATAATAGGTAACCCTAATGTAAAATGGGAAAAAGTATCACAAGCTAATATCGGGGTTGATTTCGGATTATTCAATAACTTTGTAGAAGGTACTTTCGATATTTATAAAAAGAAAACCGAAAGACTATTCAACTCAATTACACTATCTGCAGCTACCGGTCAATACTCTATTAACGGGAACAATGGAGAACTTGAAAATAAAGGTATTGAAGGATCATTACGTTTCAATATCCTGAAGAACCAAGATTATAACCTATCCATTTTTGCTAATGGTGCTTATAATAAAAATGAGATCCTTGAGTTTGAAGGAGCTGACCTTTCTGGAGATAATATCAATGCTGCCGGAGGACCAATCGGTCAATGGAATTTATACCATTATGTAGGAGTAAACCCGGAAACAGGAGAACAACAGTTCCTGGATGCTAATGGTAATATTACCGAAGCTCCAACCGCTAACGATAAGGTGTTAACAGGAAAATCATACATTCCTAAGTTTACAGGAGGTTTCGGTTTAAATGCTGATTACAAAGGATGGTTTGCTGATGTACTATTCAGCTATCAGTCTGGAGGATGGATGTATGATAATGTTTATTCCTGGTTAATGGATCCAAGTTCATTAGGTGCAGGATTTAACTTCTCAGGAGACATCTTGAATTCCTGGACTCCGGAGAATCCAAATACAAACGTTCCGGCAATTACGGCCAATAATATTGGATTGGAAGGGTCATCTGACAGATACCTGTTTAAGACAGACTTTATCCGTTTGAAAAATGTGACTTTTGGTTACAACTTCAGAAAAGATATGCTAAGAGGTCTTCCAATCAGTTCAATCAAAGTTTTCGTACAAGCAGAAAACCTGGTAACTTGGACAAAATGGAAAGGATATGATCCAGAACCATTATTTGCATATTCATTGGGCGTATATCCAAACCCTAAAGTTGTTTCTGTTGGATTTAATGTACAATTTTAATAATAGTTGAATAATGAAAAAAATAATTTTAAATATATCTTTAGTAGGATCTGTATTGCTTTCTCTAGGAGCTTTACAGAGTTGCAACGATGCGCTTGAAACGAACCCACAGCCAGGGATGATTCAGGATGACGGGACACCTTTTGAAAATACAGATGCATTATATGGTTATCTGATGGGGAGTGTATATGGTACATTGGAACCATCAACAGCAATGTATCTTTCGGCTGTTATTTCTGATGAAGTAAAGCCTGGATCAGGTAGTGGTGGGCAGGAATTTAGTTTACACCGTTTCTTCCTGAATTCACAGGATGCTCAGGCAACTGCAATTTGGCAGAATAACTATGCAGTTATTAACCACGTAAACCGTTTGGTAAGAGGTGCTGAAGCAATAACGCCGGTGAGTACAGCTGATGGGGCAAGATTAAACAATATTGTTGCTCAGGCAAGAGCATTGAGAGCTTATGCCTATCTTCAGCTGGAATCTTTGTATTCCGAAAATATGGCTGATCCTAATGCTTTAGGTGTTATTTTACTTAAAGATGTTCCGGATCTAAATGCTAAACTTCCAAGAGTTAAAAATTCTGAAATATATAGCTTTATTGAAGAAGATTTAACTTATGCAAAGAGTGTTTTAACATCTGAAAGTACTAACCAATATTTTGTAGGAAAGAGCGCTGTAAATGCTATAGCAGCTAGATATTTCTTATATAAAGGTGATTATGCTCAAGCAAAAGCTAATGCTCAAGCGGTAATTAATGCGGCTGCAGGTAATTTCCCGTTAACACCAGCTACTCCATATACAGTAAATGATGCTAATGGAAATCCTCTACCTGTTGATGGGACAGCTTGGAGAAATCAATTCTATGCTGTAGGCGCATCTTTCAATCCTTATCGTAGCATGTGGGTAGATGCAAGCAGAGGAGAGTCTATTTTTTCATTAGGCCGAATTGCTGCTGCCGGTAATGGTGCTGCTGTGGGATCTTACTGGAATACTAACAACTCCAGTATTTCAGGATCACCAATGTGGTTTTGGGGACGTAACCTTTACAATTTATTGCTAGCAGGATATAACAATGGCACAGGAGGAGATATCAGATATTTAACTTATAGAGATCCTTCTTCTATTCCAAATGCAAACTATGCGGCTTTATATCCAAATAATTTAGCACAAACAAGAACATCAGACCGTCTTGTTGTAGATAAATACCCAGGTAAACAAGGTAGCAACACAAGAAATGACCTTAAGTTACTAAGACTTTCGGAAATGTATTTTATTCTTGCTGAATGTGCGATCAATGACAATCAACTTTCTACTGCCGCAGGCTACATCAAAAATGTAAGAGATGCTAGAAATTATTTAGGCCCAACCACTTTGCCAACATATGCAAATCAGCAGGCTGCTTGGGCTGATGTTCTAAAAGAAAGACGTATTGAACTAGCTCTTGAAGGACATCGTTATATTGATCTTAAGCGTCTTGCTACAAAAGCAGGTGTTACTATGGATAGAAATAATACAGATGATATTGTATTAACATCTAACTTGGATAACGGTGATTACAGATATACACTACCAATTCCATTATCTGAAATTTCTGCTAATCCAAATATTCAGCAAAACACAGGTTACTAGTAAATCTAATTGCTTTAAATATAAACCCTGCCTTCAAGCAGGGTTTTTTATTTCCTTTTATTTCTTATTTTTGCTTTACAAAATTTAAGAATGAAATACATATTTCTTATAATATTCTTCCTCGGGATTGTTACTAAAGGCCAGGTAGTTAACAAAACAGACTCTAATAAACTGGAGACAAAACAAGAAGATACTTTAGTGATTGATTCCGGAACAAAAGATTCACTGAAAATATTTAAGCCTACCATCAATGATTATCAGTATCAAACACAGTTTTCTGAAAAAAAGATATTTGATACGGTAATGACCTTTGATAAAACCTATGCCTTTTCTCAGTATAATAACAGGGATAATTTCGGGAGGATACAATTTGCCAATATAGGATCGGGATTTAATCCGTTATCTTTTGAAGTAAATCCGGAGCAGGATCTGTCATTGCTGCCAACCAATAAATCATACGGTATTTTAGGAATCAATGATATTCATTATTATGATGTAAAGACACCTACGGCTACTTTTATTTATCATAACGCCATGAGAAACGGGGCTTCTTTAAGATCCACCTATACCCAAAATATTGGTAAAAGATTCAACTTTGCGTTGGAATATATGGGGCTACGCTCTCAGGGACTTTATAGAAACTCTCTGGCTTCTAATAATAACACCTTGTTTTCCGGACATTACATTTCCAAAAGCGGGAACTATGAATTATTTGCACATTATTTACATCAGAATGTAAACAATCAGGAGAATGGAGGAATCCTGGATGATGATCTTTTTCAAAGTGGTGACAGTAATTCCAGAAACAGACAAAATCTTCAGGTAAATCTGGCTTCTACAAGTTCACAGTTCTCCTACAGAAGATATTATCTGAGCCATCAGTTCACTCCGTTTAATTCCGGAAAATTTCCTTTCAGAATAAGACATGCTATTTTTCATCAGGGAAATAAATATTTCTACCACCAGAATGCCTTAGAGCCTTATTGGTACAATACACCGGCTGAAATAGTTCCCGATTTCCCGTTTTCAACAAAAAAATATTCAAATAATCTTAGTAATACCCTGAGTCTCGTTTTTGATAATGAAAAGTTTAAGCTGGATGCCGGAATCCGTTATCAGATACTTAAATTCGGGATGACAGAAATTACCCTGCCTAGCCTGAATATTCCCGGTGAAATTAAAGAAAACAGATTAGGAGCTGTTGGGAACCTCCAGATAAAGCTTTGGGATAAGGTTCAGCTGAACTCATTTCTCGAAGTTTCAAATGGCAGCGAGTTTGGAAGCTATTTAAAGACAACAAACCATTTGAAATTTGAGCCCATCAAAGATTATTTTGTAGACGCCAGGATAAATTTCCAAAGTATTTATCCTACATTTAACTATCTGCTGAATACTTCTGTTTATAATAATTTCAACTATTATCTTCAGGATGCCAAAAATCAGTCTGTTACTGAAATCGGAGGAAGTATAAATCTAAAATGGTTTAAAACAGAACTTTTTGCCAATTATTTCAGAATAGATAATTATACTTATTTTGACCAATTGGCGAAGCCCCGACAGAGTGAAAGCTCATTAAATATTTCTCAGATAGGAGGGGATGCCACATTCAATTATGGGAATTTTCATCTGAATACCAGATTACAGTTCCAAAATGCCCTGACCAATAAAGATCTTCTTCCAATGCCAGGCTTTATCGGGCGGGCGAACTTATTCTACCAGGCGAAAGCGTTCAAAAAGGCAGCTGAAATCCAGGCAGGAATAAAAGTATATTACTTCTCTAAATTTGCGTCAAGAGATTACTTCCCCATACTTAATGAATATATTTTGCCTGGCTCCAATTCATTTTCGATCGGAGGGCAGCCTATTGCCGATGTTTACTTTAATATGAAAGTAAAAAAAATGTTCTTCTTTATCGAAGGACAGCAGATAGGAACACTTATTTCAAATAATAAAGCTTATGCATTTCCACATTATCCGGTATATGATTTCAGGTTAAATATCGGAATTGTGTGGTATTTGTTCAACTAAAATTTAACAGGGTTGAAAACAATTAATAAAATATCATTCAACGATATAGAAAGTATACCCCAATTGGTAAAGGATTTTCTGAATCATAAAATTGAGGGGTTTGAAGAAAGCACCTTTTCTTTCGATAATTTTAAAAAACAGATCCATGCGAAAAAGGAAGCCTTTACTCTTGAGCAAAGGACAATACTGACTGATGTTTTGCAAGAACAGCTTTCAGATATCAGCCTTTCTTCAAAGCAAAAACAAAATATGGATCTTTTAAAGCTTCCGTCTACATTTACCATTACCACCGGTCATCAGCTGAATTTATTTTCAGGGCCTGTTTTTTTTGTATATAAAATTTTACAGACTATAAAGACATGTATATACCTGAAGGAGAAATTCCCTGATTTTAATTTTGTCCCGGTATACTGGATGGCCTCTGAAGATCATGATTTTGCTGAGATCAATCATTTTAAAACGGAAAATAATTATTATGAAATCAGTGGAAAACCGGGTGGGGCGGTAGGCAGGATTAAGATCAGTGATACTTTTTTTATCTCTGAATTTGAAAAAGAGTTTAAGGATTCAATATTCGGGACAGAGCTGATCTTAATGCTGAAGGAAGCCTATAAGAATGGATATACTCTTACACAGGCGATTAAAATATTAGTGAACAGGCTTTTCTCGGACCTGGGATTGTTAATTCTGGACGGCGATTCAAAAGAACTTAAAAAACAGGTCAGAGATATTTTCCGGGATGAGCTTCTGAATTTCGGCCTGCAGAAAATATCGGAAGAAAAAATAAACTCCCTCACTGAGAAATATGGGAAGGTTCAGGTAAACCCTCGCGAGATCAACCTGTTTTACCTTTCGGAGACAAGAGACAGAATAGAGTTTGACGGAAAAGCGTACGTCATTATTGATAAAGATATCCGGTTCACAAAAGAAGAAATATTGGCTGAACTGGAAAGCTATCCGGAAAGATTCAGCCCGAATGCTCTCATGAGACCGGTTTTTCAGGAAAAGGTACTGCCAAACCTTGCCTATATCGGTGGAAATGCGGAGATTATGTATTGGCTGGAACTAAAAGACTATTTTTCTAAAATTGATATTCCTTTTCCGATTCTGATCCCAAGAAATTCCATGCTTTTTCTGAAAGAAAAAACGTTAGGCAAGATGGAGAAACTGGGATTAAAGGTAGAAGATTTTTTCCATAATTTTGCGGTCATTACCAATCATAAGATCCTTAAGGATAATCCTGTCCTGAAAGTATTGGAGGAAAAAGAAAGCCTGTTGGTTAACAACTTTTCAGAACTGAAATCTATCGCTGAAACTACAGAAAGGTCTTTTGGTAACCTGGTAAAGGCTGAAGAGGTAAGGCAGCTGAAGTCATTCAGAAAAATGAAAAAGCGGCTGCTGCGCGCAGAAAAAATAAAACAAAGTGAATTGCTGGAAAGACTTGAGAATTTGTTCTTAGATGTACACCCTTCTAAAACGTGGCAGGAAAGAGTTTATAACTTTAGCGTATTCTTTGCAGATTATGGATACTCATGGCTTGAAAATTGTTTGGAAGAAATGGTGGTTCAAGAATCGAAATTAATAATTGTTGCCATTTAATTTTAAAGGAGTATTTTTGTAGAATTATAATTATCAACTATGATAAAGAGGTTTTTTATTCTATCCAGTTTATGTATGGTTTTGGGTGTATCTGCTCAGAAATCGCATACCGTTGTAAAAGGGGATACCCCTTACAATATTGCTAAAAGATACGGCATTACTGTAGATGAATTGCTGAAACTAAACCCAAAGTTTAAAGACGGTAAACTGGCTATTGGAGATGTTCTGACTGTAAAATCAGACAAAACTCCGGCTTCCAAAGCTACCGTTAACGGGAAAGCAAAACCTGGTTCTGCACAGCTGGGTAAAATTGTATTGCAGCCCAAACAAACCATTTATGGTATTACCAGGCAATACCGTATTTCTGAAACTGATCTCAGAAAACTAAATCCGGATCTGGACTCTCATATGAAAATCGGGGATGAAATTACATTACCCCTTGAAAGCATAAAAAAATATGGTGGCGACCAGCAACAGGCAGCGTCCATTACAAGGCCTGCTGAAACAACAGTTGAGCCTGCGGCAACATTGGCTGAAGGCGAGTACATCATTCAGGCAAAAGACAATTATTACAGAATTTCAAAGCAGTTTGGGATTACACAGCAGGAGCTTTTTGCCCTGAATCCGGGATTGGAAGAAAGAGGCTTAAAGCCGGGTGAAAAAATTAAAGTAAAATCTGATACCCTGGCTTCTGAAGAGACGTCCGGTAGTAAGATTAAAATGGATCAGGATAATACCAGATCTGTTTCCCATACCCCATCCGGAAACGTTTCTTCTGCCGATGATTACGTTACTTATACGGTTCAGCAGGGAGATACTGTATTCTCCATCATTAATAAATTTGGAGTCACTATTGATGAGTTGATCGCTTTAAACCCTGAACTGTCCAACGGATTAAAAGCGGGAATGGTTTTAAAAATCAAAAAACTTGATCCTGCCTATGTCAAGAAAAGCGGTGATGCGCTAAGTGTAGTACTGATGCTTCCTTTTGGGTATAGTACTAATGAAACCCAGTACAGAAATATGGCTATGGATTTCCTGACGGGTGCCAAATTAGCTATTGAAAGGAACGCCAGGAATGGTCAGAAGCTGGATGTTAAGATAGTAGATTCAGGAAATGAGGCATCATTCAAAAACTCCCTGACACAGATTAACCCTGATAATACAGACCTGATCATCGGGCCATTCTTTAAATCTAATGTTTTAGATGTTCTGGATTTTACCAAAAGCCAGAAGATACCGATAGTGGCACCATTTGCCAACTCTCCGGAACTATACAACTACAGCAACCTGATCATTATTGAAACCAGTGATCAAACCTATGCTGATAAGATTGTAGATGAGGTAAAAGCAGTTTATTCAGACCAGAAGATCTATATAGTAGCAGATCCTAAAAAAGAAAACGCCAATTATATTAAAGCAGGTTTGGAAAAAGCCGTGAAAAACCCGAATGTGATCATTGTAAACTCACCGGCTGATATCCAGCTTGATCAGAATATGATGACAGGGCAGTCTGCACCGGTGATTGCTATTCTGGCCAGTGATAACGACACTACGGGCGAGGCCTTTTCAAACAGGATCATAGCACTGTCCAAAGAAGTCCAGGGTTTAAAAGCCTTCAGTATGTATTATGTTCCTAGTTTTGAGAAAAAGGTAGATGACCTGAGCCAGGCCAACCTGGTATATGTGATGGACAGGAAAATTAATACGGACGGAAGCTTTGAAAAGGAAATTCTTGCAGCCTATAAAGGTAAATATTGCAAAACACCGCCTAAATATGCCATCATAGGATTTGATGTAGTAAATGACATGCTCACCAGAGAAAATAAAAGAGGAGAAATCTTTAAACAAATGAATAAAGTTCAGACCCAGCTTGCCACCAAATTTGAGTTTGTAAAATCCAAAGCGAACGGAGCTTACGTGAATACCGGCTACCGTGTTATCAGGCTGGTTCCTTAAAATGGGGAATGATACTTTTTAAGAATATTCTTAACATTATTTATATTTGCATAATATTTAAATTAATACATGAAAGCACTTGTATTTCCTGGGCAGGGATCTCAATTCGTAGGAATGGGAAAAGAGTTGTATGATTCTCGAAAAGATATAAAAGATTTGATGGAATCTGCCAATGAAATTTTAGGTTTCGACATTCTTTCAGTGATGTTTAACGGGACAGATGAAGATCTTAAGAAAACCGAGGTTACCCAGCCGTCAATATTTATACATTCAGTAGCCGCCTTAAAAGCAGTAAATGGTCTTGGAGCAGAAATGGTTGCGGGACACTCTTTAGGTGAATTTTCCGCGCTGGTTGCCAATGGAGTTCTGTCCTTTGACGATGGACTGAGACTGGTATCCGAAAGAGCAAAGGCAATGCAGGAGGCATGTGATGCCAATCCGAGCTCCATGGCTGCCATCTTGGGATTGGAAGATGCTAAAGTTGAAGAGATCTGTGCAGAGATCAGCGGTATTGTAGTTCCTGCTAATTACAATTGTCCTGGTCAGCTTGTGATCTCAGGAGAAACGGCAGCGGTAGAAGAAGCATGTGTAAAACTAAAGGAAGCCGGGGCTAAAAGAGCTTTATTACTGCCGGTAAACGGAGCATTCCATTCTCCACTGATGCAGCCCGCACAGGAAAAATTGGCGGCTGCCATAGAACAGACGAAGTTCAGGAAGGCAACAATCCCGGTTTATCAGAACATCGTTACTACGGCGGTAACGAATCCTGATGAAATCAAACAAAATCTGATTGCACAATTAACAGGCCCGGTAAAATGGACCCAGTCTGTCCAGAATATGATCAAAGACGGAGCTTCCCATTTCCTGGAAGTAGGACCGGGAAAAACACTTCAGGGATTGATCAAGAAGATCGATAGCTCTGTAGACATTGCATCAGCCATTTAAATAAATTGTATGGGCGAGATATTTTCACCGGGAAAGCTTATGCTTACTTCAGAATATTTCGCAATAGACGGGGCTCTTGTCTTAGCGGTACCTACCAAACCGGGACAAGAGCTTTTTTTTGATGAAAAAGATGACCGGAAGTCTTTGATTTTCTGGGAAGCCTATCATCAGAATAAACCATGGTTGAAAGCTGTCATTGATTATAAAAACTGGCGGATCCTGGAGACCAATATTCTTTCCAGCGCTGAATTTGTCCTTAAGACATTGCAGAATGTTCAGCAGCTTTCTGAAACAAAACTTAAAAATAATTTTACTTATCATTTAAAAACAAACCTGCAGTTCCCTGCTGATTACGGACTCGGCAGCAGTGCCACCCTGATGAATAACCTTGCGGAGTGGGCCGGGGTAGACCCTTTTTATTTAAATACCATCAGTTTGGGGGGGAGCGGCTATGATATCGCCGTTGCCAGGGAAAAGTCTGCAGTCCTTTACCAGAATAAGCCGGAGATTAAATATGAAAAGGTAAACTTTAGTCCTTCCTTTAAAGACCAGCTGATTTTTATCCATTTAAACCAGAAACAGGACAGCCGAGAAGCGATTAGTTTATATAAGTCAAAAACCAAATCTCAGGAACTCGTTGATGAATTTTCGGATCTGACAAGAAAAATTTTATTATGTAATGAATTGGAAAATTTTTCCAGGCTAATGATGATTCATGAACAAAAAATTTCAGATTTTATTGAAATACCAACAGTTAAGGCCCGGCTTTTCGCAGATTGTCCTTCTTTTGTTAAAAGTCTCGGAGCCTGGGGCGGAGATTTTGTGATGGCCTCAAAATTTGAAGGGTTTAGGGACTATTTTTGGGGAAAAGGTTTTTCTACTATTTTTGGATGGTCTGATATAATTGGTTTATAGTCAATAGTTTACAGCATTATTTTTTTATTTGTCATTCTGACTTATATCATTATATTTAACCACCTTTAACAATTAATTAATATTAATTTTGTTGAACCCAAAAAGAAATAGAAAATTATAAGTAAAATGAAAAACGCTAAAATCATCCAGGATTTAGAAAAACTAGGGATTAAAGGAGATTATGAAGTAATATACAATCCGTCTTATGAGGAGCTATATCAGGCTGAGGTTTCTCCTGAAAATCAGGGCTTTGAGAAGGCTGAGCTTACGGAATCTGGGGCAGTATCAGTGAAAACAGGAATTTTTACAGGCCGTTCACCTAAAGACAGATATATTGTTCAGGATGATATTACAAGAGATACAATCTTCTGGGATGGTAAAGTGAATTTACCCACCACTCCGGAAATTTTCCAGTCTTGTAAAGAATTAGTGTTGAACCAGCTTTCTACAGCTAAGAAAATTTATGTAGTAGATGCTTTTTGCGGGACCAATGCGGATACCAGACTTAAAGTGAGATTTATCGTTGAGGTGGCCTGGCAGGCCCACTTTGTTACCAATATGTTTATCCGTCCATCACATTATGAGCTGGAAAACTTTGGTGAGCCTGATTTTACGGTGATCAATGGTTCAAAAGTTACAAACCCTGATTGGGAATCTCAGGGATTACATTCTGAAAACTTCATTATGTTTAATCTGACAGAAAAGTTACAGATTATTGGTGGGACATGGTATGGTGGTGAAATGAAGAAAGGAATGTTTGCTATGATGAATTATTACCTTCCTCTGAAAGGAATGGCTTCTATGCATTGCTCTGCCAATGTAGGAGAAAAAGGAGATGTTGCCCTGTTCTTCGGCCTTTCCGGAACAGGAAAAACAACTCTGTCTGCTGATCCGAAAAGATATCTGATTGGTGATGATGAACACGGTTGGGATGATAACGGTGTATTCAACTATGAGGGAGGCTGTTATGCAAAAGTAATAGACCTTTCTGCAGAAAAGGAGCCGGATATTTTCGGAGCCATTAAAAGAGATGCACTTCTTGAAAATGTAGTGGTGAAGAACGGAGTAGCAGATTATACGGATGGATCCATTACAGAAAATACAAGGGTTTCCTATCCGATCTATCATATCAATAAAATCGTTTTACCATCCAAAGCGGGACATGCTAAGAAGATTGTTTACCTTTCCGCAGACGCTTTCGGAGTATTGCCTCCGGTATCTGTCCTGGATGAAAATCAGGCACAATACCATTTCCTTTGCGGATATACTTCAAAATTAGCAGGAACTGAAAGGGGAATTACAGAACCACAACCGTCTTTTTCTCCGGCATTCGGTGAAGCATTCCTTACATTGCATCCTACAATGTATTCCAAAACATTGATCAGCAAGATGAAAGAGCACGGCGCAAAAGCCTATCTGGTAAATACGGGATGGAATGGTACAGGAAAGAGAATTTCCCTGAAAGATACCAGAGCCATTATTGATGCCATCATTGACGGATCCATAGAGAATGCCCCTAAAACAAGGATTCCTATTATGAACCTTGAAATTCCTACGGAGCTGCCAAATGTATCCAAGGGGATTTTAGACCCTCGGGATACTTATACTGATGTTGCAGAATGGGAAGAAAAAGCAAAAGACCTTGCAGCCAAATATATCAAGAATTTTGAGCAATATTGCAATACCGAAGAAGGTAAGAAACTTATAGCTTCGGGTCCTCAATTACAGGAACAAACAATTAAATAATGTAATAAGCCTCATCATTTTGATGAGGCTTTATTTTTTCAGGATCTTATGCTGAGAACAGCCAGTCGGTAACCATCCATTCCAAAGCCGGATAAAACGGCATCCGTACAAGAGGCTGTCACGGATTTTTGACGGAACTCTTCCCTTTTATATATATTGCTGATATGAACTTCTACCTTTGGCTTCCGGATATTCTTTAAGCAATCTGCAATGGCATAGGAATAATGGGTAAAAGCGCCTGGGTTGATCACCAGGGCTTCAAAATCATCTTTCTGAAGCCTGTTGATGATCTCCCCTTCAATATTGGATTGATAATAATCCAGCTCATGAAAAGGAAACTCAGATTTTAAATGCCTCATATAATCCTCCATGGAGGTATTGCCATAAATTTCAGGCTCCCGTGTACCTAATAAATTAAGGTTAGGGCCGTTAAGAATAAGAATTTTCATTAAAATGCTTTAATTCAAAGTTAATGATTTTATTAGATATTTTTCGGCTGAATATAATGGCTATAAAATAAGTCGTAAATTTATATTACTATTCTTAGCCCAATCATGAAAAAAGATATTGAAAATAAATTGATCGGTAAAAATACCAAGCCTACGAGTATGAGGATTCTGGTATATGATTTTTTAAATTCCCAGGAAGCGGCCTTGTCCCTGTCTGAAATAGAAAATCACTTTGAAAATGCCGACAGGACAACCATCTACAGGACCCTGAAAACCTTTGAAGAAAAAGGGATCGTCCACAGTATACAGGAAAATGCGACCACCAGATACATGCTCTGCCATGACGGTTGTAACGAAACCACCCATAAAGACTGGCACCTTCATTTCTATTGCAAAATCTGCAAGCAAACTACCTGTAGAGAAGACATATCATTTCCGGACAACATACAGGCTAAATTCAGGATTGATGAAATTAGATTCTTTGCCAAAGGGATCTGTGAAGACTGTCTTGAAAGTTTGCAATAGTATTGCATTTGTATTACAGTTAATTTTGGCTAAAATTACCAGTTATGCAAGAATGTTGTAGTACAGATACAAAAAAAGAACACAGCCATTTTAATGGTGACGGACATAATCATGAGCATTCCCACAACGCCGGACATCAGTCCTCATTCCGGATGTTCATGCCTGCAATAGTTTCTTTTGTAATTTTATTGGGAGGGATCATTCTGGATAATTATATCCGGCCGGACTGGTTTTCAGGATGGAAGCGTTTAGCCTGGTATCTTATGGCTTACGTTCCTGTGGGGCTTCCTGTTCTGAAAGAAGCTTATGAAAGCATGATCCGGGGAGATATATTCTCCGAGTTTTTTTTAATGGGAATTGCAACGGTAGGAGCTTTCGTCATCGGAGAATATCCTGAAGGAGTTGCCGTAATGCTGTTTTATTCAGTGGGAGAAGTTTTTCAAAGTCTGGCGGTTTCAAAGGCAAAAAGAAATATACAATCTTTGCTTGACCAGCGGCCTGATGAAGTCACTATTTTAAAGAACGGCCAGCCTCAGACCGTGAAAGCTGAAACGGTAGACATTGGAGAGATCATACAATTAAGATCCGGAGAGAAATTAGGGCTGGATGGAGAATTACTCTCCGAAACAGCTTCTTTTAATACCTCTGCCCTTACAGGTGAAAGTAAGCCGGACACCAAACAAAAAGGAGAAACGGTTTTGGCCGGAATGATCAATCTGAATACGGTTAGCCAGATCAAAGTAACCGCTGCATATAAAGACAGCAAGCTAAGTAAAATTCTGGAACTGGTTCAAAATGCAACCGCACAAAAAGCGCCCACAGAATTGTTTATCAGGAAATTTGCAAAAGTGTATACCCCCATCGTGGTATTCATGGCAATGGGGATCGCCTTGCTGCCCTATTTCTTTGTAGATGACTATCAGTTTAAAGACTGGCTTTACAGGGCTTTGATTTTCCTGGTGATCTCTTGCCCGTGTGCTCTGGTGATCTCGATTCCTTTGGGATATTTTGGAGGGATCGGGGCAGGAAGCAGGAACGGAATCCTGTTCAAAGGAAGCAATTTCCTTGATAGGCTGGCGAATATTCAGAATGTGGTAATGGATAAGACCGGAACTATAACGGAAGGAGTTTTTAAAGTCCAGGAAGTGAATTTTAAAGAGGGCTTCGACAAAACTGAAATGCTCAGGCTGGTCAATGCTTTAGAAAGTAAAAGTACCCATCCTGTGGCAACGGCAATTCACGATTATGCGGGAGAAATAGATCATTCCGTTCCACTGGAAAACGTTGAAGAAGTGGCCGGGTATGGCCTGAAAGCTATTGTTGACGGAAAAGAGCTTCTTGTAGGTAATTTCAAACTGTTGGATAAATCCGGAATCAGTTATGATATAAACCCGGAAAAAATCGTCTATACCCTGATCGCTGTTGCTTATGATAAAAAATTTGCCGGCTATCTCGTGATCGCAGATAGTATCAAGCCTGATGCACGGGCAGCGATTGATGAACTAAGATCTGTCAATGTGAAGACCACCATGCTCAGTGGAGACAAAACCTCGGTTGTAAAATATGTCGCTGAGGAGTTGGGCATTCAGAATGCTTACGGGGATTTGCTCCCTGAAGATAAGGTTAACAAGGTAAAAGAGATCAAAGCAAGGAAAGAAAGTGTTGCTTTTGTTGGAGATGGTGTCAATGATGCCCCCGTTGTAGCCCTCAGTGATGTGGGAATTGCCATGGGAGGACTGGGCAGTGATGCTACCATTGAAACTGCCGATGTCGTGATCCAGGATGATAGGCCCGGAAAAATCCCGATGGCTATCAATATCGGGAAAAAGACTAAAAAGATCGTATGGCAGAACATTATTCTGGCCTTTGCCGTAAAAGCCGTTGTTTTAATGCTGGGAGCAGGAGGTTTGGCCACTATGTGGGAAGCTGTATTTGCAGATGTAGGCGTTGCCATGCTTGCCATTCTGAATGCAGTGAGAATCCAAAGAATGAAATTTTAGAATTGAAAAAAAACTGTAACCTGCATATCACCAACCCTGCACAAGCAGGGCTTTTGTGTTATCGGTAACGATTTCACCGGAAATGAAAGAAATAAAAAATTTTGGTAGTATATTTGTAATTGAGAATTTGAAGCTTGAAATACCTTACATCCATATTCATCATTTTTATGATTGCAATACGTCCTGTTTTGCCATTGGTGAATTATGTGGTGAATTACGATTATATTGCAAAAAATCTCTGTGAGAACAGGAATAATCCTGAATCTACCTGTAAAGGGAAATGTTATGTTAAAAAAGAGCTGGTGAAAACAGAAAAAGAATCCGGCAGTTCCCAGACGGTTAAATGCTCCTCTATTGATGTGTTTCTCTACAACGAGATTTTTACATATACAGCTAAAGAAGAAATTGGGTTTTTATTGAAAGATCCGGTTTCATGGCATTCGGATTTTCATACATCCGAACATTTTTCCCGGATATTTCATCCGCCTCTGGTATAGTAGTACTCCATCCTGGTTTTAAAAATACCTGGCATGCTCCTGGTTTTTATTACACAATGTAATGTTGTTGTATCACATACGGCATTATTTGTGAAAAAGCTGTATAGGTCTCGATGCCATGTTAATCCAGTTGGAGCATCTTATTCCCTTCAAAATAGTATTATTAATTTCAAATTAACCTTAAAATGAAAGCCAAAATTATTTTAACGGCCTTGATGCCGGCAGTTTTATTGTCATGCAACGAACCCAAAGTAAAGCATAAGCATAATTTTATGTACTCCCCGGAAAAACTGAAAAATATAGCCATTGTGAATGCGGAAGATCCGGTTTGCCATATGAAAACAGAAGGAGTTTTAAAAGATACTGCGATGTACAAAAATAAAATATATGGATTCTGCAGTACATTCTGTAAAGATGAGTTTATAACTAGCCCTGAGAAATATGAAAAAAAATAATAAGAAAAATAACAATACGAAAAGTAAGATAATAATTCCGGTTGTGGTTATCGCTTTACTTTTTGCAGGAATTGGTATCAGCATGGGGTACTTTAAAAATGGCCTTTACACTGTAATGAAAGTTCCGGATTTTGAGCTGACAGACCAAAACGGTAAGAAAATTACCAATAAAGATATGCTGGGCAAGGTATACCTGGTTGAATTTTTCTATAGCAGATGCCCTACAATCTGCCCCGTAATGAACAGTAACATGAAGGCCATTGAAGAAGAGATTGGCAATCCGGATTTTGGCATTATTTCAATAAGCATTGATCCGGAAAATGATACACCCGAGATTTTACAGCAGCATGCAAGGAAAGTAGGGGCCAAAACTCCCAACTGGCATTTCCTGACAGGTGACAGGACGTATATCGGCAAGCTGGCTGATGAATTCAATATTTATGTGGGAGACCAGGAAGATGAAGGAGAAAGCCTTAATCACAGTGGCATGATAGCGCTTGTGGACAAAAACGGAAATCTCCGTTGCAGGTATGGCAAAAACAATATGCCGATCCTGTATTATTCCGGGCTGAACTACGAGGATCCGGAAGGAAAAATACCAAAGCTTACCGGAAAATATCATCCGGACAGGGAGATTCTCATTGAGGACATCAGAAAACTATTACAATAAACCACGGGAATAAACCTTCATGAACTTTATCTGCAGCATATTCCTTACTTTTTATATGGTATTCAGACCTCTGATACCGGTTATTGACTATGTTGCCAATTATGATTATATCGTTGAAACCCTTTGTATCAACAAAAGTAACCCTGAGCTCCATTGCAACGGGAAGTGTTATCTCAGCAAGGAGCTTGCAAAAACAGATGACCCGGGGTCTTCACCCCTGAAAGGGAAAAACGGGCCCCAGAAAGTTCTTGATATCTATATTCTTCCCGGAATTATAAAGATTGACGCTTTAATAAACCCTTTTTTCCTGATCTCCGGCTTTATCTATAAAACAGCATATTCTTTTCTGTTTCTGAAATTCATTTTCAGGCCACCGGTATTTTAAGTTTCTATTTTATCAGTCAGAGGGCCTTTTAAGGCAGATTAATTTCTGCCCTGGAATACGTATGCTTTTAAGAACCTATAATTCATTGTTCTTATCAATTATTATTTGACGGAACAACTAAGTATACTACTACTTAAAAAGCTTTTTTAGGCTGAGGTTAAACCCAGATTTGAATGTTAAAAACATTCGGACAACATTTCTATTACCCAAATATTAACTTAAAAAATCAACAATGAAAATTTACAGACTTTTATCATTATTTCTTATTGCTCTTACTTTCCTTACCATCATTTCGTGCAGCAATAATGAGGACGACGAATCCATAGAACCTGTCCCGGGAAAGTTGCAGGTAAAATTTGAGAACGGATTCGGTAATTTAGGTGATATTGTTTTAAACCAGACAACACAAACCTCCGTAAATGGGCAAAAACATCAGTTTTCAACACTCAAATATATTGTAAGTAATATCACTCTGATTGATGAAAACGGAGGGGAATTTCAGTATCACCATGACGATCCGGACCAGGGTGCCTTCATTATTGATCAGGCTGAGGCTGTTGCCGGGATCAATTATATCAACCTTACCAGAATCCCCGGAAATAATTACCGGAAGATCAGGTTCGGATTGGGTATAAGCCAGTCTGCTTACCTTCTGGGGCAGGAAGGGCAAGGTGAGTTCTGGGCAAAAGCAAAAGTAGCGGGGATGACCTGGTCCTGGGCCGCAGGATATATTTTTACCAAGCTGGAAGGAAAATACGGAACAGCTTCAGCCAATACCCAGTTTATGAATCATTGTGGAAACATGGGGAATGTTGCAGCAAATAATACCCCCGATCTATATCGTGAGATAATCCTGGACCTGCCAACTACGGCAAGAGTGACCAAAGAAATTACTCCGTCTATCCATATTCTGGCAGATTTTAATCAATATTTAAGTGGTGATATCCCGATCACCTTGAATGCTACCAACGATATGATGATGGGCTCAGGGCAACACCTGGTCAACGTAACTGATAATCTTACCAAAATGTTTAAAGTAGACCATGTTCATAATGATTAAGATGGTAAGAAAAATGGGAATCCTGCTTACGATTCTCCTGAGCTTTGCCGCATGTTCGGATGATGTGATGGAGCCTGTGGATAAGGACGAGGCTTATAAACTGGAAATTCCCGCTGGTTTTCCTGAAATGACATTCGATATTTCCGGAAACCCTGTTACGGTAAACGGAGTGGCATTGGGGAAAAAGCTTTTTTATGAAGGCAGGCTGTCCAGAAACAATACCATTTCCTGTGGGTTTTGCCATATCCAGGAATATGCATTTACCCATCACGGGCACACCGTAAGCCACGGGATTGACGACAGGCTCGGTATCCGGAATGCGCCGCCTATTCAGAATATGGCATTTCTCAGCAATTATACCTGGGACGGTGTAAGCCATAATCTGGATGAAAGATCACTGGTACCGATTACAACTGATTTTGAAATGGATAGCTCAATGCCTGAAGTTGTGAAGAAACTTGATGCGGATGCTGGCTATAAAAGATTGTTCAAGGCAGCCTTCGGGGATGATAATATTACCGGCGAAAGGATACTGAAAGCTTTATCCCAGTTTATGGTCACTATGATCTCTGCAAATTCCAGATATGATCAGTATAAAAAAGGAGAACTAAACCTTACCGATGAGGAAATGCAGGGCATGGCACTGTTTCAGAACAAATGTGCTTCCTGTCATTCCGGGGAATTATTTACCGATGAAAGTTACAGGAATACAGGAATGTACTATAATACCCAATTCCAGGATGCAGGCCGGTACCGTGTAACCCTCGAACAGAAAGACTGGATGAAATTCCGTGTTCCGAGTCTGCGGAATGTGGAGTATACCGCTCCGTATATGCATGACGGCAGATTCTATACGCTGGAGGCAGTACTCAGCTTCTATTCGGATAATGTAGAAGATAATCCCAATCTTGATCCGCAACTGAGACAGAACGGACATTTGGGAATTTCAATGACAGAGGAGGAAAAGAAGTATATAATCACTTTTCTGAAGACCCTGTCTGACAAAAGCTTTATTTCAAACCCAAAATTTGCGGAATAACTTTATTCAAATGAAAAAAATAATTTTAATCATAAGCCTCATGCTATTTAATATAGGGCAGGCGAAGACTTTTAATGACAGCATCTACACTTCTAAAAATTATTTTAAGGAGATAAACTTATCTTATGATTGTGATGCATGTGGCTGCGCTGCAGGGAACGGATCGTCCGGCTTTGAATCATTGCTGAACCCTCAGTTTATAGGGATCAAATATTTCGCACAGCATTACAAGGCGAGGGAAAACCCGTTTGTAAAAGACCTTACGCAGGACCAGTATTTCAATACCCTTCAGCTTTGGGCCAGAGTTCCCCTTACGGATAAACTGAGTGTTTACGGAAGCCTGCCTTTTCATTTCCATGAAAGACGAACCATGCAGGGCGATATCACTATCAACGGGATAGGAGATTTAAATCTGATGGGAATTTACCGGATTATTGATTCTAAAGACAATATCCATCAGGTAAATAGTGGTGTGGGAATAAAAGTGCCGGTAGGCAGGTTTGATGAAAAAGGGATTACCGGAGTCAACCCGAGCTTTCAGCTGGGTACAGGAAGCTGGGATTATCAGGTGACTCTAAACTATACATACCAGAAAAATGAACTTGCGGTTATCATAAGCACGGATTATACCATTAAAACTGAAAATAAAAAGCATTATCAGTTCGGAAACCAATGGAATTATGCTGCAAGCGGATTTTACCGGATCTTAAAGAATGAAAAGTTTGCTTTTTCTGCAAAAGCTGGATGGCAGGGTGAAGTATATGATGAGAATAAGCAGTTTGATGAGGCATTGCCCGATACGGCAGGAAGTGCCTTATATGGAAAATTGGGATTTGAAGCGGCTTATAAAAGATTCAGTCTGGGCAGTGAGGTCATGCTTCCGGTATATTCCAATCTGGCAGGTGGAAGCATAGAAGCTAAATCCAGATTCAGTGTATTTTTAAATCTGGGTATTTAAAAAGAGCCTGATAATTCAATAATCATTTCAGGCTTAGGATTAAGCCAAAGAGGCTGCCGGGTTTGAGCAGCCTCTTCTTCTTTGAATAGTATTATATTAAGCAATATGGTCTGATTTGATACAGAATTTCCGGTCCATTCTCTTAAAATAAAAAATCAAATGTTTATTCACTTAAGTTAACAAACATTTGATTTTTTGTGGGAAAATTTGTACCTAAATTTAATAGAATATGGGATTATCAAATTTAGGTATTTTTCATACCGTCATTGGGGTTGCTGCTATTATAGCCGCGTTAGTTTCATTCGTACGATACGGAAAAATTGATTTTGGAAGCGGAGAAGGGAAGATATACTTCTACGGGACGCTTGTTGCTTCACTCACGGCCCTTGGGATCTACAGACATGGTGGTTTTAACGCCGGACATGTCTTGTCATTGCTAATAATTGTCTTGATATTAACAGGATTTTTCCTTCATACGAAAAAGAGTGGAAATAACAAGGCACGGTATTTTGAAAACTTTTGTCTGTCATTTAGCTTTTTTCTTTCCATGGTTCCTACAATCAATGAAACACTCACCCGTCTTCCGGTAGGCAAGCCATTCGCATCAGACGTTAAGGATCCTATCGTTATGAATTCTTTATCCACAGCTTTTATTCTCTTTATCATTGGATCTGGTTACCAGGTTGTCCGGCAGAGAAAAATAAACAAAAAAGCGCAATCAGGTTCATAAATTTCTATATTTGCTGCATACCAGAAACATGTGAGCTTTGTCAGATAAATTATCGATATTACAAAAAGTACTGACCGGCTTTGCCCAACTCACCGACGAGGATCTGTCGGTGAGTTTGCCGCTTTGGCATCAGCGAACCATTGCCAAAAATGATTTCTACAATAAACAGAATATTGTTTGTAAGGATTTGGGCATTATTACCAAAGGCATATTCAGAATTTATTATTACGATGATACTATGGAGGAAGAGAGAAACATTTTCTTTTTCTCCGAAAATCAATTTGTAGTTTCCTTTAGAAGCTTTATTTTCCAATATCCCTGCAGCTATTACATTGAGGCATTGGAAGAAGCTGAAATCCTGTACATTTCCTACAATGATCTTCAATACCTGTATGACACCCATAAATCCTGGGCAAAATTTGGCAGGCTTCTCGCTGAACATTTTTTCAATCAGTCACAGGCCAGAACGGAAGAGCTTCTGCTCTTAAGCCATGAACAGCGATACCTGAATCTTCTGAAAGAGCATCCTAATATTGTTCAGCGTGTACAATCTTATCATATCGCCTCTTATCTGGGCATCAAAAATCAGTCATTAAGCCGCATAAGAAAAAGGATATCAGAAAATAATGCGAAGTAATTACAGGCTTCCGGACTTATCTGTACCGTAAAAATAGCTTGCAATAATATCTTAGGCTTCTATTAACAGTTTTATAAGCCGTAATGGCTATCATGGTGAAAAACAACAGAAAAAGCGATCGAAATGATCGCTTTTTCTGTTGTTTTTTGGTAGCCCGTAGGGGAATCGAACCCCTCTTGCAAGAATGAAAATCTTGAGTCCTAACCGATAGACGAACGGGCCGTCTGTCTTTTTAGCCAATTCGGGTTGTTAAAAAATTAGCTTTAAAAAAACTACCGGATTCAGTAGTTTAATTTTGTAGCCCGTAGGGGAATCGAACCCCTCTTGCAAGAATGAAAATCTTGAGTCCTAACCGATAGACGAACGGGCCTACTTATATTTTACGCTAATTTATTAACGTGCTTTGTTAGTTTGCTTTTCAAGTTAGCCGCTTTGTTTTTGTGGATAATGTTTTTCTTCGCTAATTTATCCAACAAAGAGATAACCTTTGGCAATTGCTCTGCAGCAGCAGCTTTATCATCTTCATTTCTCAATACTTTCATAGCTGTTCTAGCAGTCTTGTGGTAGTATCTGTTACGAAGTCTTCTGGCTTCGTTCTGTCTAATTCTTTTTAATGCTGATTTATGATTTGCCATATCGTTCAAATGTGAGTGCAAAAGTATAAACTTTTTTTTTATCTGCCAAATTTATCTTTAAAATTTTTCAACTTTCTTCAGATAGGTATTTCCTCAGTTTATCAATTGCCTGTTCTATTTTTAAATTTTCTTGTTCTTTTTCCAGTTTTTTGATCGTATTACCTAACATGATCATTGCATTGTTCCATTCTCCAGTAATATTGGTGAAGGTAAGTCCGTCTATCGTTACTTCAAAGGCGACCCTTTCTCCGGTCCTGTAAAGTCTGAAACTTATTTTATCATCTCTGCCTGTAATCCCATCTTCATTGATTTTTAAATCATAACTTTTTGGGTTAGAGTGGATTTTCTTAAAAAGCAATTTCGCTTCTTGTATTTTTAAATCCGGCATGATATGAAATTTATAGTCTTATTTGGGAATTTATTTTTTTAGTCTTCATTCCCGATTAAGGAGGAGCAAAGATAATATTTTTTCTTTGAAACAAAATAATATATTTTTTGTTCGGAGGAAATTAAATCATGATGGTCTGTTCAAGTAAGACAATTAAGGTTGTTTGGTTTGAAGTTTCGAAGAATAAAATTGAAACAAATTAAAATGTAATACGTCAAGTTTTGTCACTACCCATATCTACATTTGACTCATAATAAATTCAAATGTTCATGATACAAAGATCAAATTACGTTTTAAATAGAGGCATTGCCAGCCCTTTAGGGGAAAACAGTGTATTTTATGAAACCTTTGTTGTTCCTCCAGAGTCAAAAGACAGCTATCCTAAGTCAGAAAAATATAGTGTAATTCATCATCAGGCTGTTTTTTGTGAAACAGGAACCGAAGTTTTTGACAGGTATGAAAAAGATCCTATTGAATCAAACTATTTTACCATTTATTATGAAATGACATCCAAAAGCACCAGCAATTTTTTTGGTACAGCCTGTCGGGTAAAAATGGGGGAGTATGCAAGACAAAGGTTAATAAAGGACTACAATAGTAAGGGGAAAACCATTAACTATGATGGCAATACGGTAGATGGTAATGTATCGAATTTTAATAATCTCATCAAGTTAATTGCCAATGATTATGGAATTGATGAAACTCTCTTAAAAGGTGCCATTTATTTAGAGATACTTGATAAAAGTAAAATAAATGATGCCTTTAAAAAAGTATCCTCATTGAATAACCAATTAGCAGATTGGTTAAGAGGAGGTATAGAAGCTGCCGAAAAATGGAAATTCACAGAAGAAAACTATGATTATATCAAGTTTTATGTAGAGCCCATGTATAACAATTACCAAAACAAAATTGGAGCAAATGGTTTTCCTAAACAAGAAGTAAAATACAAACCTATCATTCCTGTTCCTTTTCCTTGTAATGAGTATAAGAACATGTCTGATAACCAGCAAGGGATTGCAGAAACTGGTTTAAAAAAGCTTTCAGAGTTTATAGCCTCGTTTGATGAAATTTCCACTGCTGCTGTTTTCAATATCGTTGCAGCAACCCCTACGATTGCTGATGATATTTTGTTTGCTGTTACATTTCTTGTAAAAAACTTTATAGAGGATAACATGCCTGAAAGCATAAAGAATATTTACAATCAGCTAAAAGTGCTATTTAAGGAAATTCTGGATATTGTTTCGGGTATAGGAAGCATAATCAGTGAAAAGCTGAACCAGGAAATTGCAAAAATCAATGCTTTTCTCTGTGGAATACTCAATGGTCTTATATCTTTAGTTCAACTGATTATTATGCTTTTAGCAATGATAGTGGACAACTTACCTATTTTTGAGTTAGAAAAGCTAAGTCCTTTAGAACTGACAAAACACCAAGAGAAATTAGAATTTATAGAAGATTTTGTAGATTTATTTAATGAGAATGCAAAAGAGTTTCTGAATGGTATTAAAAAACTTTTCACGGATGATAAAATATGGAAAGAAGTTTCTTCTTTTATATCTTTTTTAAGAAAAAGATTTTCTAACCTCAATGAATATTTTTGGGCTTACTTTATTGGAGGAGTAGCATTTGAACTGATTTTAGATGCTGTTATTGCTTACTTTACAGGAGGGGGGGCATTAGTTGCAGAAGCATTTGCAAAAATTAGTAGATTAACAGCCAAAGCAGAACAGGCAGGAGCAAAGGCACTAAATTTTTCTAAAAATTTAGGAAATAAAATTGTCAATACAACACAAGACCTTTATAAATGGCTTGAAAAAGAATTCCTTGAAATGATAGAAGCCATAAAGAATGGCAAAGTTGCAGACTGGCTTAAAAAGAAAATTGATGCTATATTTGGAAGTGGTAATAGGATTCATGATGAAGTAGTTGAGGATATTGAAGAGCTATTCAGAAAAATTGATGATAGTTTTGGATTAGATGGAGGGAGGTTATTAACTTTAAAAGAATTAAAAAAGCTCCGAAAGCTGCTAAAGGAACTATATGATGTAGATTTGAAAATTGTAGATAAGGACTTTGGAATGAAACAAAAACTTAAGGACTGGAATGCAAGAGGTGTAGTAGGTTCTTTTAATCCAAGACTTAAAACTATGTTTTTACGTTCAGAAGTTTCAGAATTGACAGTTTTTCATGAAATGGTTCATATGAAAACTTGGAAAAGATTATCCCCTGAAGAATATGCCAAATTACCTCTTTGGGAAGATGAAACAATGGTTTGGGAAGCTATATGGAAAACAAAAGAAAAATGGACTAAAACTGAACTTATAGATTCTTATGAATATATGAACAAATATAGGGAAGAAGCAGGAATAAGCAAAATTATTATTGAAGAAATGGAAGAGTTGTTAAAATTAAAAAAATCAGGAATATTAAAATAGTAATTATGAAAAATACTGAACAACAAATACTTGAATTGTCTAAGAGAATTTTAAATAATTCTGAATTTGGATATGATGATGAAAATCAAATAAAGTGTACTGAACTAAATGAAGATTATTTTTTCGGACATAATAAAAAAGAAAATCAAAATATTTGGCAGGTTTCTTTTCTATGGGGAGAAGAGGATTTTGGAAAAAGCAGAGGAGCTTTCCTTTATATAGATGATGAAAAGCAATTACCTATTCTATTGGTTCATTCCCTCGGACAAACAAAAATTACATATTCTCTATTGAATGATGGGAAAACAATTCTTACCAGTACGGGTATAAAATTTACTTTAGAATAAAAAATGAAACATACAAAGAACAAATTGAGGAAATTGCCAAAGATGTTTTAGAGAAAACAAATTTCATATATGGATACTAAAGAAAATGATTATTCGTGAAAATGAAGATTTTTATTTGGATGTAGAAAAAATTAATTCTTGAAATGTATCTGTATTTTTCGGAAAGGAAGATTGGGAAAAAAATCAACTAGCCGGACTTGTAATTAATGATGAGAATGGTCATCCTATTATTTACAACATAGTTTTAACAGTTTTATATATTATAAAGTGAGTGATAATGGAGAAATTTTCACGGAAGTAAGACAAAGTAGCAAATAAATACTTAAAAAAGTCAAGGATATTTTGATGATCTAATTATTGATTCAAGATTATTGATTCTATAATCTGTTTAGTCAAATAATACTTATTATAAATTATAAAATTTGGGCTATCGCCACTTTTAAGTTACATTTGAATACACAAATGCAACTTTTTAAAAATTATTGAAATCAAAGAAGTTGACAGTGATTTCTTTGAAGATTAATTCACTTTAAAATAAATTTTATAAACAGAAACAGGCTTGTTTTGAGCCTGTTTTAGTTTTTCTTAACTAACCCGAGTTCGGGATAAGAATAAGAAATAAATTTGTGATAAAAAGTAATAATT
>NZ_JBGCUR010000018.1:0-71052 GCF_041361455.1 Chryseobacterium gossypii
TAGAAAAACATCCACTCCGCAAAGTTTGTAACTTTGTGCTAACAATAAAAAACCACTGCAATTGCAGTGGTTTTTGTGTTTTATAGAGCTACATTTTATTAAAGAAGTCTTTAATTTTTTTGTAGTAAGCATTTTGTCTATCAATTGATAACTCAAATTAGATAATATTTAAGAAGACTTTTTACAAGAAAAAGATCTAAAACCCCTCGAAAAAAGCGAGGCTTTTTTTCTATGCCTTTTTATAAACCCGTCCAGAATTTTTCTTTTTCTCCTTTTGCCTAGTAGTCCTAAAGATCCCGATAGAAAAAATAATGTATTGCCTATGGAATATATTAAGAAAGAGTCTTTTCCTAATCAGCCAAAACCTAAGGTAGACCCTATTAAACCTAAAATGGATGGGTATAAAAGCAACAAATGACAACCTTAAAAACGATAATATTATAATAAATAAATTTTAGATGAAAACGATATTTATAGTAATTCCATTATTTTGTTCGGTTGTCATAAAGTCTCCGGTTCCAAAGATGATAAAATGAAAAGGAGCATCCCGAGCAAGTTAAAGCCATTTCTTTGGCAGAAAATGAATGATTGAAATCTACGGTAAGAAAATTTACAATAGAAAACCTTTTGTGGCAAGAATGAAAAATGATAGCATTTGGATAGTGGAGGGTACTTTGCCTGAAGGACGGAGGTGTGCCCTATGCAGAAGTTAATATAAAAACAAACAAAGTTATGAATTGTGTCGCACGGAAAATAAATATGTTTTATAAAAGACAATAAGCTGTCCCGCGCTTCCAAATACTACATCGTTAATAAAAATAAAGGCTCCTCAAACCACTTTGTTTTATAACCGTACTAATTAAAAAGTAGTTATAGATCCCACAGATATTGATTTTGTAAAAAAGCATACAACCTTTAAATAATAAAAAACCAACTCATTGTTGGTTTTTTATTTTATATCGTGTAAGGAATGCTTCTTTTAATCCATACCAATACAGGCATCGAGCCTTATATAGCTTGCTTCTTTCATCTGAATAATCACTCAACCCATCCGCTGCTAGTGCTTATATTTCAATGATACTGCTTCCAAAAAAATTTCTTCAAACCATTTAATGCATCTTCCCAATACAAAAAAGGCTCTCCAACAGCATGGAAAGCCTTTTAACCTAATTCATATCAGAACTATTGCTTTATCAATTCAAAATATAAGCTTACCTCAACATCTTTGGCTACACCTGCACCTGTTGGATCGTACTTAATATGATAATCTAAGCGGTTAATCGTAAACTTCGTTTGAAAACCGAGGACCTCTTTCCCCTGATTTTTTGCTATTCCTCCATAGGTCACCGGAACGCTGATTTCTTTAGTTACATCCTTAATCGTAAGCTTTCCTTTCAGGGTATAGGTATTGTTTTTTTCTTTTGTTAAGGAAATACTCTCAAATTTCATCGACGGATACTTTTCCACATCGAAGAAATCCGCGCTCTTTAAATGCTTATCCCTCATTTCAACACCCGTGTTGATAGAATTAACGTCTACCGTAAAAACAAATTCCGCATTATCCAGGCTGGCTCCCGGGGTGGATACCTTACCCTCGAACGAATCAAATCTCCCCTGCACAAAGCTGATCCCCATATGCTTAATATTAAAATTAACAGACGAATGCATCGGATCCACCAGCCATCCTGTCTGTGCAAACCCGGCAATGCTTACTAAAGCGAACACAAATGTTAAGAAGAATTTTTTCATAATGATCTTTTTTAATTATTTATTTTATCAGGTAAAGGTAAAGCAAGAATAGCTTATAATTGTTGATCTATGTTAGTTTTCTGATCTTGCTGCCATAATTTTTGGATAAACCGTAACAAAAAGATAAATGATCAGATAAGCAATCAATGAATTTACATACAATAAAAAGCTGAACAGATTCTCACTTTCTCTTTCGAAAAAAAATAAAAAAGGATTGATTCCGGAAATAATCAGCACCAACACATACAGTATCTCAAACAAGACAGCAGCTCTCATTATCGAAGAATAATGTTTTTTAAAGATCAGTACGGTAATGATCCCTATTACTGAAATGATTAAACATTCAATCAGGATAAAGAACGGAAACATCCCAAAGTTTCCCCCGGAGACATCTGTCAGGGATAAGATCAGCACGCTGAATACAAAATTCAGGAATGACATTATGATAAACAGGCTTAAGCTTTTCAGTAAAATATTTTTCATAGCTGAAAATTAACTAAAATTCGAAAGAAAAATTCAAAAAAAATTTTGAACTTCGCAGTATGGCAAAACTTAAAACAGCATACTTCTGTCAGAACTGCGGAACCCAGTATTCCCAATGGATGGGGCAGTGTAAAAACTGCGGCCAGTGGAATACTTTAGTAGAGGAAATCATAGAAAAACCATCCCATAAAAATTTTCCCTCCTCCAGGAGCAAACAGCATGTTATCAACATCATCGAGGTCGAAACAAGTGAAGAACCACGTATCAAAACACCTTCAGAAGAGCTCAACAGGGTTCTGGGCGGCGGAATAGTATTAGGCTCTGTCACCTTAATCGGAGGTGAGCCCGGAATTGGCAAATCTACCCTTCTTTTGCAGCTTGCTCTGAAAATGAAGAAGAAGATCTTTTACGTTTCCGGAGAAGAAAGTGCTTCACAGATCAAAATGAGGGCAGACCGGTTGACCGATGTCCAAAATCCGAACTGTTTCCTTTATACCGAAACATCTTTGGAAAAGATCCTGCATGAAGCCAAAAATCTGGATCCCGATTTTATCATCATTGATTCAATTCAAACCTTACAATCCCAGCTCATTGAAAGCTCTCCCGGAACGGTTTCTCAGATCCGGGAATGCTCCAACGAGATCATCAAATACGCCAAAGAAAACAATACACCCGTTTTTCTCGTTGGCCACATCACCAAAGACGGGCAGATAGCAGGGCCAAAAGTACTGGAGCATATGGTGGATGTCGTTCTGAATTTCGATGGTGACCGGAACCACCTTTTCAGGCTGTTGAGGGCCAATAAGAACCGTTTCGGATCCACATCCGAGATCGGGATCTATGAAATGGTTTCCCAGGGATTGAAAGAGATCAAAAACCCTTCCGAGATCCTGATCACCAAAAAATTTGAAGAACTTTCAGGAAATTCCGTTGCCGTGACACTGGAAGGAAACCGCCCGATGTTGCTGGAAATCCAGGCATTGGTGAGCACTGCCGTTTACGGAACCCCGCAGAGGAGCTCTACCGGCTTTGATGCCAAGAGGCTGAACATGCTTCTGGCGGTCCTGGAGAAACGGGCCGGATTTCAGCTTGGGGCCAAAGATGTGTTCCTGAACATCACCGGCGGCATAAAAACAGACGATCCTGCCCTGGACCTGGCTGTGGTAGCCTCCATCCTTTCTTCCAATGAAGACATAGCCATTTCCGAACATTATTGCTTCGCGGGAGAAATAGGCCTGAGCGGGGAAATACGTCCTGTAGCACAGATAGAGCAGAGAATTTCAGAGGCCGAAAAACTTGGCTATGAAAAGATTTTCATTTCAAACCTTAATAAAATCTCCAGAAGAAAATTTGCGATAAAAATTGAGGAAGTGAGCAAAATCGAAGATTTTCACGAAAGGATATTTTGAGAATGGTGAATTATAATATGAGCCACACAGTCAATTTGAAACAGCCTATGTGGGTTATATCTTATAATTCATTAACTTTAAACTTTATTACCTGATGAATTATCTTGCTCATTCATTCCTTACTTTTTCGGACGGACAGATTGTAGGCCAGTTTCTGGAAGATTTTATCCGGAACAGGGACCGGTTTTCCTTCCCGAAAGATATCCAGGATGGAATTACCCTGCACAGGGCTATCGACACTTTTACAGATTCCCATCCGGCCATCCATGAGGCAAAAAAAGTTTTCAGCCCGCTGGTAAGACTATATGCCGGCGCTTTTGTAGATGTAAGCATGGATTATTTTGTTGCCAATGATCTTAGTCTAAATTCTCCCTCCGAATGGAAGGAACACTCACAAAGGGTATATAAGGTCCTTCATGCAAATGAGCAATGGCTTCCCGACAATTTCAAAAGGATGCTTGAGAAAATGGAAGAGGAAGACTGGCTTTACAATTACCGTGAAGAGCGGGGAATAAAGTTCAGCATGAAAAATGTTCTTTACAAGGCCAGACACCTGGACAAAGACATTCCTGTTTTTGAAGTGTTTCTCCAGCATAAAAATATACTCCGGCAATGCTATGATGATTTCTTCCCCGATTTAATGGCTCATGCAGCAGGGATAAACGCCCTTTTACAGCTGGAAAATTAGTTCTGCCGACCCTCGTGGCGGCTATCTAAAAACTCCCTGAAACACCTATCCCAAAAGGGCCGGCATTAATGTTCCAGGTAACTTTTCTTTTCAGCTCCTGCTCAATATTGTACTTCCTGTCTTCTTCATATTTCTCTTTTCTTTTAAGGAACTTATCGATTCCTTCCACTATGGCTATACTCATTACAGCACTCAGGGTGACATCTGTAAGCCAGTGGGCACCTTCAAGCAATCGGGATACAGGAACAATAGCTCCCGCGGCTAAAATACCGCCTTTTATCCAAGGACTTTTGAACTGTTTGGATAAAGCATAGGTAGTGGTTACCGCAAGCACGGTATGGCCTGATGGAAAAGATCTGTATTCAGCCGTTCCTCCGAAGGGCTTGAAATAATGTTTCCCTAATCCGGTTCCGGGCCTTGCCCTTCCGGTTAACGATTTTGATATCTGCTGAATGGCCCCGGTAGCACTGGCTGCCGTAATCATTAATACCCCTGTTCTCCTTAACTTTTCATTATGGGTCAAAAGCCCGGTCATATAAACAGCTCCCGTAATACCGTAATTGATCTGAGGGCTGCCGAAATACCACCCGAATTTTCTGAAAAAATTAGGCACATCTTCCCGGTTTCGGATAAAAAAGCGGCTGGCATCTTCATCCACAAGATAAATAAGCCCCACACCGGCAACGGTGGCCCCTACCCTCAGATAATCTGTCTTACCCCAAGAGAAAGGGCGGGCAAAAGCATTTCCGAAACCCCCAGCCATAGTAACAATATCATATTTGAAGTCGTTCCAGATTCTATTTTTTTTATGATGCCTTGCCCCAAGACTATCCTGTGAAACGGAATCTTCTTCCGAAGGCAGAGGTAATATTTCCTGTTTTACTATGCTAAGGCTATCCTCGGCCTGATCTGTAGCAATACTGTCCTGCTGGGCATATACTATTGCTGAAAACACTGTACTTAACACAGTGATTGTTTTTCTTATCCTTTCTTTCATATCCTCAGAAAATAAACTGCAAAAATACTAAATTGGCTGCTCTTTAAACAATCAGAAATTTTGATATAAATAACGGTCAGGATAGCTCAGTTTCCTGCTTTTCCTTTCTCCGTTCACTATAATATGGACAATATTGATCTGATCATCAAATAAATTATATAAAAAGCTCACCGCCGCCTCCACTTTCCTCGGATTATCCACCCGCTCGGATTCAAAAAAAACATTTACCGATTCATGGTCCTCTTCATACCCAAGATAGTTAACCTTTAAAAATCTATTATTGGTTTTAAGCTTAAAATATTCTGCACTGTACGCTTTTAAGGCTTCATTAAGCTGTGGCTGATATTTAGGGTCGTTGAAATGAAAAGGTTTTCCATACTTTTTATTGAGCCCGTTTTCAAGATCATCCAGAAAAAAACGACCTGTGATTTCAAAGGTCCCTGATTGGGTATTATAATGTATTTCCACAGAACCTACATGATAAGGATGCTTTATTTCGGTAAAAGAGAATGATAAAACAACCGGAAGAAGAAACAACCACAAATTCTTCATATATCCTGAAATTAAAATTTTGTTCCGAAATTAATCATTATTTTCGTAAGCTCTATATTTTACTTATAATGCAGGACTTTTTATTCTATTTAAAGCTGGGCTGGGAGCATATTATTTCTTTGGACGCCCTGGACCATCAGCTTTTTGTTCTGGCCTTAATCGCCGTGTATTCGTATAATGACCTGAAGAAGGTACTGATATTGGTAACTGCCTTTACGGTGGGCCACTCCATTACCCTGGCCCTTAGTGTTCTGAATATCGTCAGGGTATCATCAAAATGGGTAGAATTTCTCATTCCATTAACCATAGTGCTTACCGCACTGGATAATATTTTAATGAAAAACAAAAAACAGAGCCTGATGAAGGTAAACTACTATCTTGCTCTCTTTTTTGGCCTCATCCACGGGATGGGGTTTGCCAATACAGCCAGAGTAATGATTGCCGGAAACCAGAGCATTGCCGTCCCGCTTTTGGGTTTTAACATCGGTTTGGAGCTGGGGCAGATTGCTTTTGTCATCGCTATTTTAATATTATTGTTCATCTTGCTCAGGCTATTCAGGATCAACAAAAAAGACTGGAGCCTCTTTGTGTCTTCGGGAGTTTTTGCGTTATCCCTGAAAATGGCATTGGAAAGAATTCCTTTCTAAGACCTGAACATTTTCAACTTTCCAACTATTTATCATTATATTTACAGATTCTTAAACAATTTTCGGCTATGAAACTAAAAGTCATCGTACTTTCCGTATTCGCATATGTAGGAATATCTGCTCAGAATATACAGAACAACCCCGGAAGCAATCATGGGAATAAATTTGAACAATTAGGAACTATCCTCCCTACCCCCAATATTTACAGGACAGCCTCCGGAGCCCCGGGACAGGGCTATTGGCAGAACAGGGCCGACTATGAGATTTCTGCCTATCTTGATGAAGACAAAAGAAATTTAAGAGGTTCTGAAACCATTACCTACTACAATAATTCACCTGATGACCTGGATTACATATGGCTACAGCTGGATGAGAATCAGCAGTCAAGTATAAAGAAAGCCGATTTTCCATACTCTTCTACCCTTCCGAATGAAGCCAACGACCAGCAACTAAAAACTACAGAATTACCCGTAAAGGATAATGGATATGGCGTAAATCTTGAAAAAGTGACCGATGCTGCCGGCAATTCTTTGAAATATACGGTAAACAAGACGATGATGCGTATTGATCTGCCGAAAGCCCTGAAAAAAGGAGAAAAACTAGTTTTTAAAATAGACTGGAACTACAATATCCCGAACAGAATAAAAATGGGTGGCCGTGGCGGCTATGAAAACTTTCCTGAAGACGGAAACGACCTTTATACCATGACCCAATGGTACCCGAGAATGTGCGTCTACAGTGATTTTCACGGATGGCAGAATCATCAGTTTACAGGAAGAGGCGAATTTGCCCTGGTTTTCGGCAACTTCAAAGTTTCCATGAATGTTCCCGCCGATCATATCGTAGGCGCAACCGGAGAATGTAAAAACTATGAGCAGGTTTTATCTTCAGACCAGTTGACAAGGTACCGGAAAGCGCAGAGCGCCGGTGAACCTGTAGAGATCGTGACCTTGGATGAGGCCAAAAAAGCAGAAAAAAACCGTTCAAAACAAAGAAAAACATGGGTATTTGAAGCCCGTGATGTAAGGGATTTTGCCTGGACATCTTCAAGAAAATTCGTCTGGGACGGAATGAATGTTTTAATTCCTGAAAATAACAATAAGGTAATGGCCATGAGCTTTTATCCGAAAGAAGCTTACGGGCTGTACAGGAAATTCTCTACAAAAGCCGTTGCCCATACCATAAAAACCTATTCAGAATTTACCATTCCCTATCCATACCCCGTAGCACAATCCGTAGAGGCTGCCAACGGGATGGAATATCCTATGATCTGCTTTAATTTCGGGCGTACTGAGAAAGACGGAACCTATTCAGAAGGCACGAAAAATGGAATGATCGGGGTGATAATCCATGAGGTTGGCCATAATTTCTTCCCGATGATCATCAACTCGGATGAAAGACAATGGTCCTGGATGGACGAAGGCCTGAATACATTCGTGGAGTATCTTACTGAAGAAAGATGGGACAATAAATTCCCGTCAAAACGTGGTCCGGCATGGACAATTGTTGACTATATGAAGCTTCCGAAAGATCAGCTGGAACCAATCATGAGCAACTCTGAGAATATTATTCAGTTTGGTCCGAATGCCTACTCAAAGCCGGCCACAGGTTTGAATATCCTTCGTGAAACCATTATGGGAAGGGAGCTGTTCGATAAGGCGTTTAAAACCTATGCGAAAAGATGGGCTTTCAAGCACCCTGAGCCTGCTGATTTCTTCAGAACAATGGAAGATGCAAGCGGTGAAGATTTAGACTGGTTCTGGAGAGGCTGGTTTTACGGGACAGATCCGGTAGATATAGCCATTGATAAGGTAACTATTGCAACCCCGGACCTGAATACCACTCCAAGAGAAGCGAAGGATATCAGGTATAAGATTGACAAACCCCTGCAAAATGGTTTTGAAGACATTTCAAAGATCAGAAACAGGGAGGATAAGAACATTACTTTTTATGTAGATAATGATAAAGAGGTTCAGGATTTCTATTATCGTTATGACAGAGGCCAGGAAAAAGTCGACAACAATAAGGATTATACTTTCAAAACCGAGGGCACCCTGCCGTTGGATAATAAGGATAAGGAAAAATTCAAAAACATTACAGGCTATCAGATCGATTTCGTTAACAAAGGAGGATTGGTCATGCCGATTATTCTGGAATTTACCTTTGAGGACGGAACGAAGCTACATGACAAGTCTTCTGCACAGATCTGGAGGCATAATGAACAGAAGGTCTCAAAAACGTACTATTTTGATAAAAAATTGAAATCCGTTCAGCTGGATCCGATGAGGGAAACAGCAGATATTGACACATCCAATAATTTCTGGAGTAATGACGGAACCAGTGCTGAAAACTCAAAATTCCAATTATTCAAACAAAAACAGGAGAAAAATGTGAGAGGCGGATCAAACGGAAGAGTCAACCCGATGCAGGCCGCAGGAAAAAAATAACATGATCTATCAATAATAACTAAACATAAAAAGAATCACATTTTTATTGCTGTTCATAGGATCAGCCAACTTGTTTTTTGCCCAGTCTTTACAATTCTATACCGGGAAAAGAGATTTTTTACCCATTGAAATTCTTATGGAAGACGGAAGTGTTAAGAAAGGTTTTGCACAGGATTTTATGCTTCCGGATGTTGCTACTTTTCAATTCTTAGGAAAAAGTTTGAAAAATGCCAATTTAGACAGAAAGGAAGTAAAATTCAAATCGGCAAAAAGCGATACTGAAGTACAATTAATTCCTGTTTCAGATATTAAAAGCCTTATTTATACCAATGAAGATACACAGGAAACATTCCAATTAGACAAACGGCTCGTTAAAGAAATAAATAATGATCTGGAGATGGAGCCGGAAGGAAAAATATTAATGCTGCCTCTGATGGAGAAAGGGCTGATCAATCTCTATGGCTACAGAAGTATGATGTGTAAGGCAGATTTCGGGGATAACTTTTCATCAGGATTTAATGGAAATGAAGACAACTGCCAGCTGACCTATGTTATGATTTATTTAAGCAAACCAAACGACACTTTTGCCGTTGCACCGGTAGATTACAGCTCGCTCAGTCCTTTAGCTTTGCTGAATATGAAAACACTGTACAAAAAGTTCTATAAAGCTTACGAAATTGTAGGAGCTGACTGTCCGGAGTTTTTGAAAAAAGTGGATGAAGCAAGGCAAAATGAATACTTCTCCAATAAAACCTTTAAAGAAAATAAAAAAGAATCGGATATTGAAAGAAAAGCATTAATTAAAGGAAAAAAAGGTGCGGAAGCTTCAAGAATCAATATGAAATACAGAACAGAATTATACACAAAGATGTACAAAAAGCTGATTGATGATTATCAGCAGTCCTGTAAATAAAAGCTTAACAAGTCACCCCGCAGAATGGAGTGACTTTTTTTCTGCCAAATTTTCACAATCAAAAATAAAATTCTGCCAAAAATTTCCTTTCGGTCTCTTGGCACACAATTAGAGAATTCCAACGCAGAAATAATTAAAAAATAAATATATTATGTCAGTAAACTTTAAACCATTAGCAGACAGAGTTCTTGTAGAACCTATTGCTGCAGAAACTAAAACAGCTTCAGGTATTATTATCCCGGACACGGCTAAGGAAAAACCACAGGAAGGTACAGTAGTAGCAGTAGGCCCAGGCAAAAAAGATGAGCCTACAACGGTTAAGGTAGGTGACAAGGTTCTTTACGGAAAATATTCCGGTTCCGAATTGAAATTGGAAGGTAAAGATTACTTAATCGTAAAAGAGTCTGATTTATTGGGAATCATTGGATAAAAAGCAGTAAGCATTAAGCGACAAGCTATAGGCAATGAGAGATTATAAAAAGTATGACACCTGGAAAATTGCTCATGAACTTGTAAAAGAAATATATATTATTTCTGAAAACTTTCCAAAGTCTGAACTTTTTGGTCTGACATCTCAAATAAGAAGAGCATCGGTCTCCATTCCTACCAACATTGCCGAAGGTTGCGGAAGATCAACAGATAAAGAATTTGCAAGATTTATAGAAATAAGTATAGGTTCAGCAAATGAAACTGAATATTTACTTTTACTTTCCTGCGATTTAGGGTTCACTTCTGAAAACCAAATATTAGAGCTTAATACAAAACTGAATTTAACCAGACAAAAACTTATACAACTTAGAAAAAAATTATTAAATAATAATTAACCGCTTTAGGAAAAGCTTATCGCTTACAGCCTAAAGCTTAAAGCTAAACATTATGGCAAAAGAAATAAAATTCGATATCGAGTCAAGAGACGCTTTAAAAAGAGGTGTTGATGCATTGGCGAATGCAGTAAAGGTAACTTTAGGACCTAAAGGTAGAAATGTAGTTATTGAAAAATCTTTCGGTGCTCCTCACGTTACTAAAGACGGTGTTTCAGTAGCGAAAGAGATCGAACTTGAAGATAAGGTGGAAAATATGGGAGCTCAAATGGTAAAAGAGGTGGCTTCCAAAACCAATGATATTGCGGGAGACGGTACTACTACCGCTACTGTTCTGGCACAGGCCATCGTAAGAGAAGGACTTAAGAACGTAGCGGCAGGTGCTAACCCTATGGATCTTAAAAGAGGGATCGACAAAGCTGTAGCTACAGTGGTTGAAAACCTTAAATCCCAGTCTCAGGAAGTGGGAGATTCTTCAGAAAAAATCAAGCAGGTAGCTTCTATCTCTGCAAACAACGACGATACTATCGGTTCTTTAATCGCTGAAGCTTTCGGAAAAGTGGGTAAAGAAGGAGTAATCACTGTAGAAGAGGCTAAAGGTACTGATACAACGGTAGATGTTGTAGAAGGGATGCAGTTCGACAGAGGATATCAGTCACCTTATTTCGTGACTAACCCAGAGAAAATGTTAGCTGAGCTTGAAAACCCATATATCCTTTTAGTAGAGAAGAAGATCTCTTCCATGAAAGAATTGTTACCGGTTCTTGAGCCAATTGCACAAGGTGGTAAATCTTTATTAATCATTTCTGAAGAAGTTGAAGGTGAAGCTTTGGCTACTTTAGTGGTAAACAAATTAAGAGGTTCTCTTAAAATTGCTGCGGTAAAAGCTCCTGGATTCGGAGACAGAAGAAAAGCAATGTTAGAAGATATCGCGATCCTTACAGGCGGACAGGTGATCTCTGAAGAGCAAGGTTTCACGATGGAAAACATCTCTTTAGACATGCTTGGTACTGCTGAAAAAGTAACTATCGATAAGGATAACACTACGATCGTGAACGGTGGTGGTGACGACAGCAAGATCAAAGGCAGAGTAGCTCAGATCAAAGCTCAGATGGAAACGACAACGTCTGACTATGACAGAGAAAAACTTCAGGAAAGATTGGCTAAATTAGCCGGAGGGGTTGCCGTACTTTATGTAGGTGCCGCGTCTGAAGTGGAAATGAAAGAGAAAAAAGACAGAGTGGATGATGCATTACATGCTACAAGAGCAGCCGTAGAGGAAGGTATCGTAGCCGGTGGTGGTGTGGCTTTAGTAAGAGCCATCTCTTCATTAGATAACCTTTCAGGAACTAACGCTGACGAAACTACAGGTATCAAGATCGTGAAGAGAGCAATCGAAGAGCCATTAAGACAAATCGTTGCCAACGCAGGTGGTGAAGGTTCCGTAATCGTTGCTAAAGTAGCGGAAGGAAACGGAGACTTCGGATACAACGCTAAAACTGACGAGTACGTAAACATGCTTGAAGCAGGTATCATTGACCCAACTAAAGTAACAAGAGTTGCCCTTGAAAATGCAGCTTCTGTGGCAGGAATGCTTCTAACCACTGAATGTGTGATCACTGAAGTGAAAAAAGACGAGCCAGCCATGCCAATGGGTGGTGGAATGCCAGGAATGATGTAACAGTCAGCGACCGAGGCAAATAATATACTAACCGCTCTATTTTATAGGGCGGTTTTTTGGTTTTATTCACTGTTGAAAAAGAGAAAATCTTATTAACGTAAACCTATTATTATTTTTCAATTTCTTACTTTTTTTGTAAGTTAGCAAAAATGGAATATTAGTTTTATAATTCATTTTTCACTTAATATAAATCAGTAATTTCATTATAAGTATGGATAAATTTTTAACCAAGGATGTATTTGGGATACAAAGAGACATCCCATTGAATTATATAGAAAGAGAAGCTGACAAAGTATTTATAGACTCTTTAGATAGAAGACATCATGTCGTTATATTCGGAAGTTCAAAACAAGGAAAAACATGTCTCCGAAAAAGAAACCTAGATGACAAAGATTATATTACAGTTCATTGTGATAATAAAATGGACTTGTATAATTTAAATATTACTATTCTAAAACAAGCTGGTTTTACAGTTCAAGTTTCCGAAAGAAAAACAATAAATGGAAAGGCAAAGGTAAAAGTTGGTTTCGGTTGGAATTTATTCGGTAAAGCCGATTTTGAAAGTGAAGCGGAGGGAGAAAAAGGTAATGAAAAGGAGTATAAGCCACTTGAATTAGATCCAGAAGACGTAAATGATATTATTGATGCTTTAAAAAGTCTAGATTTTCAAAAGTATATCGTTATAGAAGATTTTCACTATTTAAAAGACGAAACTCAAGTTGATTTTGCAATTGAATTAAAAGCATTTCATGAAAACTCTGACCTAACATTTATTATAGTTGGCGTCTGGTTAGAAGAAAATAGATTAATAGCATTAAATGGAGATTTATCTGGTAGAATTAAATCTGTAAATGCAGACGAATGGACAGATGAAAATCTTGAGGAATTAATTAGTGCCGGAGAATCATTATTAAATATACAAATTCCCGATGAAGCAAAAAAACATTTAATAGAAAAAAGTTTGAATAATGTCTATATTGTTCAAGAAGTTTGTTATGAATTATGTTTAGTGAATAAATTAATAGAACAAACAGACTCTGTTCAAATACTTGATTGTAAGGATTTGGATATTTTATTATCAAAAGTAATATCACAACATTCAGGCAGATACTATAATCTCATTACGAACATATCAGAAGGATTTCAAGTTACAGAACTTGAAATGCATAAATGGATCATGTATGCAATATTAAAAGCCGATATTGAAAAGCTTGAAAATGGCTTGAAAAGAAGTGAAATCAACACTCTTTTACAAAATGAACACCCAAGAAAACAATTATTAAATCCTGGGAATTTAACACAAGCTTTGAAATCGATTGCTTCGTTACAAGTTAAGAAAAATACTATTCCAATAATTATAGATTATGATAATAGTAATTTGAAGCTTAGTATCGTTGATAAAGGTTTTATAATTTGGTTATCTGATCAGAATAAAGAAGAACTTATTCAAGAATTAGGTATAAATTAAAATCTCAAAACTTTTTTACCAAACTGTGTAAAATTAGGTAATAAACTAAAAATAATCCTCTTAAAATAAGCTCCGAAGTCTACAGACCTCCGAGCTTATTTTTTATTCTAGTTAAGACAAATCTAGAGTTTCTCATCTATTTCAAAATCAAATAATTCCTGAGGATGAACCTCTAAGCCTTTAGCTACTTCCAGTATTGTTGAAATTCTTATCAACTTCTCTTTATTCAATCTTACTAATATCACTATGACCTACATTACATTTTTGAGTTAACTCTGATAGCTTAATCCTTCTTTTCTAAATTTTTCAGCCCTTTTATTCGAAATTCAATCCATTGTAATTAATATGAAAACTGCTTAAGAATTTTCTACCTTATACAAATCCGCTTAATATTTTATTTATTTTTATACCCCCAATCATTAAATAAAATATTAACATCATGAATTTAAAAAACCTCATCATCCACACCGTTCAATACAACAACTGGGTGGTCAACAAATATATCGGCTGGCTTTCCACCAAGTCCGATGAACAGCTTAATCAGGAAGTCATTTCAAGCTTTCCGACAATCCTGAAAACCTTACATCATATCTGGCAGACGCAGGAATATTGGTGGAGCCATATTGCAGAAAATGATGAGTTTGATTTTAAAAAAATTTCATCAAAAACAACCAAAGATGAAATTTTCTCCGGAATAAAAAGCAATTCGGAAAAGCTTATGAAATATGTTGAAGGCCTGTCTGAAGAAGATTTAGCAAAAAACGTGAAAATAGAATCACCATGGTTTCAGTGTGATTTTTCCAAATATGAATACATCCAGCATATCATTATGCACGGAATTTATCACCGGGGGCAGATTGTAACCATGGGGAGAAATGTCGGAATAACCGATGCCCCAATGACGGACTATAATTTCTGGAATATCTATAAAGATGCGGATGTCCCTGTCAACTCATGAATATAATTATAATATTGATAGATGAAAATTCATAACTCATAACTTATAAACTCACAACTATAATCAAACTGTATGAAAAAAATAATTCTGGATCTTGCCACTACTTTAGACGGTTTTATAGAAGGGCCGAACGGGGAAATAGATTGGTGCATCATGGATGATGATATGGATTTTGATGGTTTTCTTTCAGGCATCGATACCATATTTTATGGACGGGTAAGCTATGATTCGTGGGGAAACTATCAGCCTGATGCAAATGCAAGCCCTGAAGAGATCAGGCTTTGGGAAGCTGTTCATTCAAAGAAAAAGTTTGTATTTTCAAGCCGGGACAGAGAAGATCAAAATGCAACTTTCATCAATGCTGATATTGCTGAAAAAGTTTCGGAAATCAAAAAACAAGGCGGTAAGGACATTTGGCTATACGGCGGCGCAAGCCTGATCAAAACCTTTATCCAACTAAATTTGATCGATGTGTACAGAATTTCTGTTCATCCGATTGCTTTAGGAAACGGGAAACCGTTATTTGAAGACCTAAAAAGCCGGTTACACTTAAAATTACTAAAAACCAATGTTTTCAGATCGGGAGTAGTACAATTGATTTATGAACCTGAAAAATAAAAAGTATGCAAAATAAAAATTTTGAAAGAGTTTATAAAATGTCTTTTGCCGGCGTTTATCCGCATTATATTGAAAAAGCGGAAAAGAAAGGCCGTACGAAGGAGGAGGTACATGAAATTATTTTCTGGTTAACAGGTTATGATGAAAAAAAATTGCAGGAAATATTAGAAAATAAAACTGATTTTAAAACATTTTTCGAGCAGGCTCCTCAGATCAACCCGAATACTTCATTGATAAAAGGAGTAATTTGTGGCTACCGTGTAGAAGAGATCGAGGATGAGCTGATGAGAAACATCAGATACCTGGACAAACTGATCGATGAATTGGCAAAAGGAAAGCCTATGGATAAAATACTAAGAAAATAATTTTTGTTTTTGTCCAATTTTAAAAAACCGATTGTCATTAAGGTATAAAACCTTAAAATCATATACAATGAAAATCACGGTAATCGGTGGTACAGGCCTTATCGGAAGCAAGCTTGTCAATAGCCTCAGGAGTTTAGGACATGAGGTTTTGGCGGCTTCCCCTAACTCAGGTGTGAATACGCTTACAGGAGAAGGCCTGGATCAGGCTTTAGAAAATACAGATGTTGTTGTAGACGTTGCCAATTCCCCTTCCTTTGCAGACGATGATGTAATGAACTTTTTCAAAACTTCAGGGGAGAACTTAATGGCTGCAGAGAAAAAAGCAGGTGTCAATCATCACATCGCCTTATCGGTTGTAGGAACCGGACGTTTGCAGAAAAGCGGCTATTTCAGGGCAAAGCAGGTACAGGAAGACATTATCAGAAATGCGGGGATTCCCTATACAATTGTACATTCTACCCAGTTTTTCGAATTTGTTGGAGGGATTGTTCACTCAAGCACGGTTGACCATAAAATTTTAGTTTCCCCGGCATTAATCCAGCCTATTGCTTCAGACGACGTTGTAAAAGCAATGACACAGGTAACTCTCGGTGAACCGAAAAATACCATCATAGAAATTGGTGGTCCTGATAAAATCAAACTATCTGATCTGGTTAAGAAATACGCTACCATCATGAAAAATTCTGATGAAGTGGTTTCAGATCCTGATGCAACTTACTTTGGCGCTCCTTTGAATGATACGACTTTAGTTCCCGGGAACGATGCAAAATTAGGTACCATCCATTATGACGACTGGATTTCAAACCCTGACAATCAAAAATAAAGCTTATTCAATTTATATAAACTCAATATTATTAATTTTAAAATCAAAAAATCATGAATGAATTTTTAATTGCAATACACCGGGATATTATCAACAAAGACGCTTCTCCTTCACCGGAACAGATGCAGGCATCCATTCAGCCATTCCAGGACTGGCTGGGAAGCATTGCGGCACAAAACAAGCTGGTAGCACCTCCTAAAAGATGGGATCTTGGCGGAAGAGTGGTTAAAAATGATACCGTAACCAATGGGCCTTATGCCGAAATCAAGGAATCTATCGGCGGAATGTTCATCATCAGAGCCAAAGATTATGATGAGGCGGTAGAAATTGCAAAAGGCTGCCCGATCCTGCAATGGGGGGCAACGGTAGAAGTAAGAATGGCCATTCCACCGGCTCAATAACCGTTCGATGTCACCATGCACGAACAGGCATTAATTCCTAACCTATTCAGAACAGAGTACCGGAAGATTGTTGCCGTACTCTGTTCCACTTTCGGTATCGACCATATTGAGACCGCTGAGGACATTGTAAGCGATACCTTCCTCACCGCCACAGAGTCCTGGAGCATCAGCGGGATTCCGGAGAACCCTACGGCATGGCTGTATACCGTAGCCAAAAACAAAACCAGGAATCACCTGAAGAGGGATACTTTATTTCAACAGAAAATTTCCACCGAGATCAAATATACCTCAGTCAATTCGGAAGAATTTGAGATAGATCTTTCCCATAAAAATATTGCAGACAGCCAGTTGGCAATGATGTTCACGATCTGTAATCCTGCCATTTCAAAAGAATCCCAGATATCTCTGGCCCTCAATCTCCTTTGCGGATTCGGAACGCAGGAAATAGCGGATGCTTTTCTCGTCAGCAAAGAGGTGGTCTATAAAAGGCTGCAACGTGCAAAAGAAAAATTAAAAACCGAAGGCATAAAAATAGAGCAGCCGTCCGTCCTGCAAATCCATTCAGGTTTGGAAACCGTACTTACTACCCTGTATCTGCTTTTCTCAGAGGGATATTATTCCACCTCTCAGAATACCATTCTCAGAAAGGACCTCTGCCACGAAGCCATAAGGCTCACCCTGTCACTTCTTGAAAATAAAACGACCAATATTCCGGCTACCAACGCTTTGCTGTCGCTGATGTATTTTCATTCTTCCCGGTTCAATGCCAGATTCAATGAAAGGGGTGAAAGCATTTTATATGAAGAGCAGGATGATGCATTATGGGATCAGGTCCTGATAGAAAAAGGCATTAAATATTTAAATCAGAGCGCTTCCGGAAGCTACCTGACAAAATTCCACCTTGAGGCGGGCATCGCCTACTGGCACACCCGGAAAAAGGACACGGAAGAAAAATGGCAAAATATCCTGCAATTGTACAACCAGCTTTTACAGATCGAGTACTCTCCCATCGCTGCACTTAACCGGACATTTGCCTTTGCCAAGGTAAGAGGAAAATCCGCCGCCATTTCTGAGGCCGAGAAATTGAATCTCACTGACAATCCTTTTTATTACTCGCTTTTGGGACATCTTTATACCGATGTCAATGATGTGAAGGCGAAACAAAATTTTGAAGAAGCATTGCGGCTCTCCGGTTCAGGACCTGCCTCCGGAACATTGAAAAAATATATCGATGGCCTCAATGCAAAGATCAATAACAGGTAACGAAAAACCAGGATTTTTATCCGGATGAATTACAATCCGTCTAACCTTCTTTTTACGGGAACATGTAATGTTTTCAGCCTTTAAACTGTTTATTTATAAAACATTCTATGAAAACAATCTTTATATTGTTGGCCGCAATACCCTCCGCCATGTTCGGCCAACAAATAATTACTGATGACCTTCACAATTTCTGGAATGCTTATGATCAGATAATTGCCGAAAAAGATTCGTCCAAACACCTGAACCTGATCAAGACCCTGTACATCAACAAAGGAACTCCCGGCCTGCACGGGATCATGAAAGCCCGAAAATATTCCGCCGAAGAATATGTCTATGCCATCACCCACTATCCCGAATTCTGGAAATCAATCAGGAAAAACACCTTAAAATCTGACCAGTTTTCAGAGCAGATCCGGGAAGGAATAAAAAAGCTGAAAAATTTATACCCAAATCTGAAACCCGTTAATACCTATTTTGAAATCGGAATTTTAAGGACCGGCGGGACAACAATAGACGGCATGCTGCTGATCGGAAGCGAGGTAGCCCTGGCTGATAAAACGGTTGTAACCAATGAGTTTGACCGGAAATATCCTCATCTGAGAAGTTATTTTGATACGGAACCTATTAAGGACATCGTATTTCTGAATACCCATGAGTATATACACACCCAGCAAAAAGCCAGCTCAGGCCATTCATTACTGGCACAGACCATGATCGAAGGCGTTGCAGAATTTTTAGCGGAAATTGCTCTGGATAAAAAATCCCCAAATCCACAAATATATTTTGGATATAAACATGAAGAAAGGATAAGATCAGCATATGAAAAGGAAATGTTTTCTCCTTATATCAGCAACTGGATCTGGAATAATACGGACAATCAGTTTGGCATGCGTGATCTGGGATATTTTGTGGGATATGCGATCTGTAAAAAATATTATGAAGGATCGACCGATAAAAAATTGGCTGTTAAAGAAATGATTGAGCTGGATTACAACAATGAAGATGATCTGGTTGCATTTGTGGACAGAAGCAAATATTTCAGTCGGCCTTTATCCGTATATAAAGAAGAATTTGAAAGATTAAGACCAAAAGTAATCGGAATCCGGCAGTTTAAAAATGAAAGCAGAAACGTAAGCCCCGGAACAAAAATTATTACTCTTCTATTTTCCCAGCCGATGGATAAAAACACACGGGGATTTGATTACGGGCCTCCGGGTGAAAAAAACGCTCTTAAGGTGCAGAAGGTTATCGGGTTCTCAGAGGACGGTAAAGCTTTCTCCTTTGAAGTAGCTTTGGAGCCTGGCACCCAGTACCAGTCCGTTGCTACTGAAAATTTCAGGGACAGAAATGATCTGCCTTTGCAGCCTTTTTTAATCAGCTTTCAAACTTCGGTCAACAGCCGCTAGATTCCTGGAATAAATTTCTTCATTACCTGAAATATAGTTGATCAGCACACTGACTTTGGCGGCTGCATCACAGGGACGATTTTATTGATCCATTGTTAAAATGTTAAAAAGCCTTTCTTTATTCCGGAAAACTTCCGAAATTTGCGCCTGTGCGTTAAATACTTATTTATGAAATAAAAATTTTAACTTAAAACATACAATAAACTTAGTATAAGTTTTCTTCGGGGCAGGGTGAAATTCCCTACCGGCGGTTATAGTCCGCGACTCCTTTCATGTGAAGGGACTGATCCGGTGGAATTCCGGAACCGACAGTTACAGTCTGGATGGGAGAAGAAAAATGAAGCAACCAGTAAGCTATTCAACAGGCTTACCGTGTTGCATTTCATTTCCATGTACCGAAGAGCTATTTAACTTTTTAAAGTAAATACACATGGAAACATTATTAGAACAATTCGGACTCAGTCCTAAAGAACGTGTAGAAAACGCACTTCTGAAATTACAACAGGGAAAAGGTATCCTTCTGGTAGATGATGAAAACCGTGAAAATGAAGGAGACATCATCTTTCCCGCTTCTACGATCACAGAACAGGACATGGCTCTTTTAATCCGTGAATGCAGCGGTATCGTCTGCCTGTGCATTTCCGAGGAAAAAAGCAGCCTGCTCAATCTCCGGCCTATGGTAGAAACCAACAACAGTAAAAATCAAACGGCATTCACCATTTCCATCGAGGCCAGGGAAGGAGTTTCTTCCGGGGTTTCAGCAAAAGACCGTGTAACCACAATTAAGACCGCCATTGCTAAAGACGTGCTGCCTGAACATATTGCAAGCCCGGGTCATGTTTTTCCCCTCGTTGCCAGAAAAAATGGCGTTTTTGAAAGACGCGGACATACTGAAGGCAGTGTGGACCTGATAAAACTTGCCCGGCTTGGAGAAGAGGCCGTGCTTTGTGAGTTGACCAATGAGGATGGCTCTATGGCAAGACTTCCTGAAATTGTTGATTTTGCCGTTAAAAAGGAAATGAGTGTTGTCACCATTGAAGATATTCATTCTTATCGTAAAATGATGATACACCAGAATTAAAAAACAGGATTTAACGCACAAAACCCGCCAATAAACCGGCGGGTTATTCTTATTGATCTCATCAGGAAGTACAACCGGAACGGCACCGTATCCGGTTTACATTTTGAAAATCACAGCTTTATCCGCAAACTACTTTTACATTTGAGATTTTATAATGATCCATTAGCCGACTTTCTGTATCAGTATTATCTTTAACCCACTTACTCATGCTTCTGCCCGGTTTTTGCTTTTGCTTTCATACCACTATCACTAAATATCTAATGAAATTTATAGTTATGAAAAAGCTTCTTACTATTCTGCCTTGCTTTTTTTTCCTCGAAGCATATTCCCAGGAGGAGATCCCGGATGCTTCACCCCAAAAGCTGAATATTGTAAAAACCAATATGACAGCCTATGCGTTCAGAAATATCAATCTGACCTATGAGAGGGCCTTCAACCAGTGGTTTTCCGTTAACATGGGCTTCGGAGCAATACCTGAAGGAAAAGTGCCGTTCATCAATTCGTTTTTAAATGATGAAGATGAAAAAATCTTCCAGAATCTGAGGATAAAAACGTTCAATTTCACGATAGAACCCCGTTTTTATGTCGGGCAGGGTTATGGAAAAGGATTTTACTTCGCTCCATATTACCGGTATTCCAAAGTAACCTCCAATACTTTTGATTTTTATTATGATTATGACGCACCAGACGGGAACACTTATTCTGTTCCCCTTAAAGGTTTCGGAAGTGTAAATGGCAACAGTGGCGGGCTTATGGTGGGTGCACAGTTTTTCCTGACCCATAGCCGGAGTCTTGTTTTGGATGTATGGATAGCGGGAGCTCATTACGGAAGCGGCAGGGGCGATTTTACAATGTCCAGTGACTATGTGCTTACACCGGATATGCAGGCCCAGCTTAAACGGGAAATTGAAAATCTGGATCTTCCATTCGTTAACTATTCGGTAGAGACCAATCCCAACGGAGCAAGAATACGGGTGAATGGTCCCTGGCTCGGATTCAGAAGCGGCCTGTCCCTGGGATACAGGTTTTAATAATACTGATGATTTATCATGGCTCAGCCAAATTCTCAGCCATATTGTATATAAATCTGAAATTTTAATATCTTTCCGGCATGAAATCATCGAAGATTACTACTGCCCAAAGGATTAAGGCCATTATCGGCGGCTCAATAGGAAACCTGGTAGAATGGTATGACTGGTATGCATATGCCGCATTCTCCATTTACTTTTCTCATTCGTTTTTTCCGGATTCGGATCTTACCGCGCAGCTGCTGAATACTGCGGGGATATTTGCCGTTGGCTTTCTGATGCGTCCGGTCGGAGGATGGCTATTCGGAAGTATTGCCGATAAGATTGGACGAAAAAGGGCAATGACACTTTCTGTTCTATTGATGTCACTGGGTTCCTTACTGATTGCACTCACCCCCACCTATCAGGCTATTGGAGTTTTTGCTCCGTTACTGCTATTGGTGGCGAGATTGCTTCAGGGATTAAGCGTCGGCGGGGAATATGGTGTTTCCGCCACCTACCTCAGCGAAATGGCTACGAAAGACAGAAGAGGCTTTTATTCGAGTTTTCAGTATGTAACCCTGATCGGTGGACAGCTGATCGCTTTGGGAATCCAGCTGGTTTTACAGAAATTATTGTTAACTGAAAGCCAGCTTGAAAGCTGGGGATGGAGAATCCCGTTTGTGATCGGGGCAATGCTTTCCGTCATTGCATTGTATTTAAGATCAAACCTCCACGAGACCGAAGCTTTTGAAAATAAAAAAGAGCTGAACGAAAAGAAAAAAGGGACCATTAAAGAGCTTCTTAAACATCCCAGGGCTCTGCTTACGGTAGTAGGGCTCACCTTAGGGGGAACCCTGGCATTTTATACCTATACCACCTATATGCAAAAATTTTTAGTGAATACCGTACATCTTACTAAGGAGCAATCAACCCTGGTCTCTTTTATTTCACTATTTATATTTGCCTGCCTGCAGCCGGTTTTCGGTGCATTGTCTGACAGAATCGGAAGGAGGCCACTGTTACTGGCATTCGGGATTCTGGGAACATTATTCACAGTTCCGCTTCTTACTGCGCTGAGCACAACCACTTCAATGAAAACGGCTTTCTTTCTGATTATGGCTGCCTTAATCATTGTAAGCGGGTATACTTCCATCAATGCTGTGGTAAAAGCAGAACTTTTTCCGGCTGAAGTAAGAGCCCTGGGTGTAGGCCTGCCTTATGCCCTCACCGTTGCTGTTTTTGGCGGTACCGCTGAATATATTGCCCTTTGGTTTAAAAAAGCCGATGTGGAATATTATTTCTACTGGTATATTACAGCCTGTATATTTTTCTCACTGGTGGTTTACGCCACAATGAAGGATACGAGAAAAGCGTCAGCCATGAATAAAGATTAAACTGTTACTAGCTAAAAACTTCGCGCCACAGGTTCCCTGTGGCGCGAAGTTTATTTTAATTGTAAGCCTGCTTGAATTTTTCAAGGATATTGTCCAGATTATGACGCTGGACATATACGCTTTTCACTTCCTGATACCTCGGGGATTTATAGAATACCTCATGGAAATCCATACTCCCGTTTCCTACTTTCACAACTTTCTGTACTTCAATATTCAACTTTCTTAGTTCTTCCTTGAAGACTTGGAATTCATCTTGTATATTATTCATCTATTTGAATTTAATTTAAAAATTATCAACCTTCATTATATACCCTTTATATTTTTAGGGATCTGTCTAAATTTTTACTAAAATTAGTAAATTTTCTGATATTAACATTGGGTTAATATACTTTTTTTTATTTAATTTGAACTTAATGCAAAAACTATACCTATTGATATAGTTATTAAATAATTATTAACAAATAGAAATAAGAATGACCGATATAAACCGAAAGGAACATTGGGAAACCGTGTACGAGACCAAAAATCCAGACCAGGTAAGCTGGACACAGGAAAAGCCTGAAACCTCACTCTCCTTCATCACCTCATTAGGGCTGGGAAAAGAAGCCAGAATTATAGATATCGGAGGCGGAGACAGTCTTCTTGTGGATTTTTTGCTGGAAGAAGGATTCCAAAATATTACGGTACTGGATATTTCTTCCGGGGCACTGGAAAAAGCCAAGAAAAGATTAGGGAATAAAGCTGAAAAAGTTAATTGGATTGTTTCGGATATAACCGACTTTGAGCCTGATGAAACTTATGATCTCTGGCATGACAGGGCCGCATTTCATTTCCTGACCGCTGAAGAGCACATATCGAGATACGTTGACATTGCAGAAAAAAGCATAAGCAGCTTTATGATTTTAGGAACTTTTTCCAAAAACGGCCCCGCAAAATGCAGCGGACTTGAAATCACCCAATATGATGAAGATTCCATAGCCGCACGATTCGGAAACCGGTTTGAAAAGCTGCAATGCAGAACCGAAGACCATAAAACCCCTTTCGGCACTTTTCAGAATTTTATATTCTGCAGCTTTAAAAAGAAGGAGGATCGATCTTAAATATTTAACCTCATCCATATTTGATCATCTTATAGATAAAATAACAATGAGAACCCTGAAATTATTTATCCTGCTCTTATCCTTATCTTCTTTTGCATCAATCTTTGCCCAGAAAAGCAATGAAATCAGAATGGAAGGCTACATTAGTGAGCATGATAATATAGAGCTGTTGATGAAGGACAAAAAGCCCGTGCGCTTTGTACAGTTCGGCATAATGTCCCGGAATTATGAGAGCTTCATGGAGAAGTACGGAATACAGGTTGTTTACCAGAATTGTGTCATAAGCCCGTTCCTTTCAAAACTCGCACAGGAGAACAATAAGGCTGTGGCCAGGTATTTAACGGAAAAATATGGTGAAATCTGGAAAGAAGATCTGGGATTTCTGCCTTATGGAATATAGGTGCTTTAAGAGTCAAAATAAAAAGATGCTTCTAACTTTAATTAAAAGCATCTTTTTATTTGGTATTCAGCAATCTGATATTATATGGACTGGCGCTCACTCTCCTCCACTTCGTGTCTTAGCTGAGCTTTATAAAGCGTTGCATAATAGCCGTTCTTATCCAGAAGCTCCAGGTGCTTCCCTTCTTCTACGATCTTACCATGCTCCATTACAATGATCTTATCAGCTTTTTCAATGGTTGAAAGCCTGTGTGCAATAATGATGGAGGTCCTGTTCTTGGTGATTTTTTCCGTTGCCCTTTGAATCAGCTTTTCGCTTTCATGGTCAATGGATGATGTAGCCTCATCCAGGATCAGAATCTTAGGATCCGACAGATAGGCCCTGAGGAAGGATAATAATTGCCTTTGTCCCAGAGAGATGGAGGACCCTCTTTCACTAACCACATAATCATATCCTCCCGGAAGCTGTTCTATAAACTGATCTACTTCAATTTCTCTGGCACCGGCTTTTATTTTATCCAATGTAATGGTTTCATCGCCGAAGGCCAGGTTTTCAAAAATACTTCCGTGGAAGAGGAAAACATCCTGCAATACGACGCCGATATGGCTCCTCAGATTGTACAGCTCATAATCTTTAAGCTCTATATCATCAATAAATATCTTTCCGGAATTAATGTCATACAACCGCGTAATCAGGCTGATGATGGTAGATTTACCGGCTCCTGTAGCCCCTACAATTGCCACTGTCTCTCCCGGATTTACTTTAAAATTAATTCCCTTTAAAACCTCCTGCTTTTCGTCATAAGCAAAATGCACATCCCTGAATTCGATCTTACCCGCAAAATGGTCTTTAACCACCTTTCCGGTATTCGGCATTGCATTTTCCTCGTCCATTAAGCCCAAAACCCTTTCGGCACCCACAATACCCCTCTGGATATTGTTAAACCTGTCAGCTATCTGCCGTAGCGGGCGGATAAGCATTGAGATATATTGGATAAAGGCGATCACAACTCCTGCACTGATGGTAATATAACCTCCGTAAAAAAGGATAAATCCGATAAAGAGTGAGGAAATAAGTTCCACAACAGGAAAGAACAGGGAAAAGATAAACACGGTCCTTAATAAGGCTCCTTTCAGGACAATATTAATTTCGTCAAATTTTTTAAACTCTGCCTGCTGCCTGTTGAAAACCTGAATGATGGGCATTCCGGCGAGCCTTTCCTGGACGAAGGAGTTTTGGTTGGCTGTCCATGTTCTCTCATCTCCAAAGGCCTTCTTCAGTTTTTTCTGAAAAACCCTGGTAATGATAACCATCAGCGGCAAAATGGCCAAGGTAATGTAGCTCAGGTGTACATTAGTATTGAACATCATTACCAGCACGAAAATGATTCTCAATATATCCCCGAAAACCATCAGAAAACCATCCGTATAGACCGTTGCAATGGTTTCCACATCCCCCACCGCACGCGTCACCAGCTGGCCGATAGGAGTTTTGTCAAAAAATGAGGTCCTGAAATAAATCAGCTTGGCGTATAACCTTTCCCTTATATCCCTGATTACATTCTGGGATATATAATTAGAGAAATATACCAGGAAAAAGTTCAGAATAGTTTCGGCAAATACCAGCCCTACGAGGATATAAATATGCTTCATCATCAAAGCCTCATCCTTAAGCTTCGTGATATCATTATCCACAACCTCCATGGTAAGATAAGGCCTGTAAGTGGAAACTATGGACAATATGATGGAAATTATCAAAGTAAGGATGAACCAAGAACGAAACTTCATTCCGATAAAGAACAGCCTCTTGATAATTCCCCAGGTATCTTGTTTTTTCATTGTACGAATTGAAGAAAGAATAAATAATTCTCTGCAAAAATAAGACTTTCTAATTTTAAAGCAGGAATAACCTTTTAAAATAGTAATAGAAAATTTTAGGTATCAGTAATTTATAAAATGAATCTGCCTTACCGTTTTCAGCCAGCTCATATGCACTCCGTCTCCGCTTTATTCAAATTCATATCCTACATCAACGAGATACAGGCCGTGTGCAGGTGCAGAGGTCCCCGCGGAATTACGGCTTTTATCTTCAATGACCTTCCGTAAATCCTCAGGCATCATCTTTCCGGCCCCTATTTCTACCATTGTGCCCACAATAGCCCTCACCATATTCCTGAGAAAACGATTGGCCGAAACCGTAAACTTCAGCTCGCTCCCGTGTTGCTCCCACTCTGCCCGGTATATTTTGCAGATATTGGTCTTGTTGTCGGTTTTTAACTTTGCAAAGCTGGTAAAATCATCATATTCAAATAAAATTTTACAGGCTTCATTCATTCTGGCAATATCCAAGGGTCTTTTCCAGTGCTGCCAGGCAGAATCCTGGGTAAAGGGGTTTTTCTCCAGGGAAATATAGTATTCATACGTTCTGTAAGTCGCATCGAACCGGGCATGGAAATCATCCTTTACCCGGAAAATTCTTTTTACGGAAATATCGGGTGGAAGGAAGCTGTTCAGCCTGTGCGGAAGGTTCTCTTCCAAAATCTTTTCCGTATCGAAATGAGCAAAAATTTTCCTGGCATGAACTCCCGTATCCGTTCTTCCTGCCCCCGTCGTTTTTATTTCCTCTCTTAATATCGTGGAAAGAGCTTTTTCCAATTCTTCCTGCACAGAAATGGCATCCGGCTGGATCTGATAGCCGAAATAATTTTTACCGTTATAAGAAAACTCAATAAAGTACCTCAATGTATTATAATAACTCCACAAAAGTACTTTAATTTCACGAAATAATTGTTGAAAAATCGTTGATAATATTGAATCAAATCCTTGTGAAAATTCCTATTTTTGCACTCGTATGAAAAGATGGTACCTTTATCCTTTCTCCCTTGGTTATCATTTGGTAACGGGTATCCGAAACACAATGTATGATCTGGGAATTTTTAAGTCTACAAAATTCAAAACCCCGATAATCAGTGTCGGGAATCTTTCCGTTGGCGGAAGTGGAAAATCGCCGATGGTGATGTATCTTGCCCAATACCTTTCCAAGCATTACAGGACAGGCGTGCTTTCACGAGGCTATGGAAGACTTACAAAAGGCTATGCCGTAACCAATTATGAAAGTAATTATAAAATGGTAGGGGATGAAGCAATGCAACTGTTTGAACGCTTCAAAAACCGTTTTGTAATTGCCGTTTCAGAAGACAGGGTTCCCGGTGCCAGAAAAGTGATCTCAGATATGGATCTTGATGTACTGATCCTTGACGATGCCATGCAACACAGAGCCATAAAAGCAGGATTCAATATCCTGATGACAGATTTCAATGATCCTTATTTTAAAGACTACCTGCTTCCCGCAGGAGATTTGAGAGAATCCAGAGCGGGCGCGAAGAGAGCAGACATCATTATGGTCAGCAAATGCCCGGATGAGCTGACGGAAGAAACCAAACGCTACTATATTTCGAGGATAAAACCGGAAAGCCATCAAAAGGTATTCTTTTCATCCATCGGATATGACGAAAATGTTTACGGAAGAGACAAAATGCTTCCTGACAATAATCTGAACTATTATGATATCCTGCTGATCACGGGAATTGCCAACCCTAAGCCTTTGCTGGAACATCTGGCTAAATTCTCGCAAAGAGTGAAGCATTTAAAGTTCAGGGATCATCATAACTTTACCGATGATGATATCAAAAAGATCGTTGCGGAATATAAAAAATTAGGAGAATATAAGCTGATCCTTACCACGGAAAAAGATTATGTCCGTCTGAAAACTTTTGACTATCTTAGAGATATTGTTTACTACTGGCCTATCAATGTGATCATTGATAAAAAGGAAGAATTCAATCAAATCATCTTGGATTATGTTAGAAAAAATTAAAGAGACGGCGGAATTCATAAAAAAAATCATTCAGGATATCCCGGATTTTGCCATTGTCCTGGGTTCAGGGCTGGGAAAGCTTCAGGATGAAGTGGAGCCGCTCCATATCCTGGAATATCAGGATATTCCCAACATTCCCCAGACAACCGTAGCAGGACACAGCGGAAAACTGATTTACGGAATACTCGAAGGGAAAAAAGTACTGATGATGAGCGGACGCTTCCATTATTATGAAGGACACTCCATGGAAACGGTGACCTTTCCCGTAAGGATTTTCCATCTGCTGAAAATCAAAAATCTGATCCTTTCCAACGCTTCCGGAGGGGTAAATGCAGATTATAACATTGCGGATATTGCCATTATCAGGGACCATATCAATATGATGCCCGAGCACCCGCTCCGTGGAAAAAATATTGATGAGTTAGGACCCCGCTTTGTGGATATGAGCGAACCTTACAACAAGAAGATGATTGAAGTCGCCGTAAAGGTTGCCTTTGAAAATAATATCAACGTCCATAAGGGCATTTACGTTGCCTTACAGGGGCCTACCTTTGAAACACCGGCAGAATACGGAATGATAAAAGCTATTGGCGGGGATATGGTAGGAATGAGTACGGTTCCCGAAGTCATAGTAGCCAGACATATGGGAATGGATGTCTTCGGCATCTCCGTAATCACCGATCTTGGCGGCCCCGATATCTCATTCTCAGTCTCTCATGAGGAAGTCCTGAACGCAGCCAGCCGGGCTATGCCCAACGTAATTACCATAGTAAAAGGCCTGGTGAAAAATTATTCCTGATATTATAGAATTTTTCAATAATTAAATTTTTTCCTAATTTCTCAAAAATCAATCCTGATTTGCAATTCATTGTTTAGATTTGTAGAAAAATGAACCGAATGAAAAAGCTGTTGTTAATTTTCATGATAGGAATTTTTGGATTAAGCTGTTCACAACAGGCCCCGAAAGTCCTTAAAACCAATTTTTCCAAAGAAGCATTAAGCCAGAAGCTGGAAGATGAAGAAGGCAAAACCATAACCATACAACAAATCCTCGACCAGCATAAAGGAAAAGTTCTGGTGCTTGATTTTTGGGCAGGATGGTGCAGAGACTGCCTGAAAGCGATGCCCAAGGCTGAAGAACTGGAAAAGAATAACCCCGATGTAGATTTTGTATTTCTTTCATTGGAAAGATCCAGGGAAAGTTTTGATAAAAGCCTGGAAAGATTCAATATGAAAGAAAAAGTTAATTACTGGTTTGCTTCCGGATGGAAAAATGATTTCAACAATTATATTGATCTGAACTGGATCCCAAGGTATATGGTGATCGATCAAAAATCGTCCATAGCAAAATATTATGCCATTTCTCCGGATGATCCTGAGATTCAGAAAACCATAAACAACCTTCTGCAATAATGATAACAAGAGAAGCCAGAGAACAGGACCTGGACACCCTCTTAAAATTTGAACAGGGAATTGTTTCGGCTGAAAGGCCGTTCAATGTTACTCTTATAGACGGGGAAATACATTATTATGATCTTCTTGAACTGATAAAGTCTCCTGACGCTCTGGTAGTAGTGGCAGAGGAAAACAATGAGATCATAGGCTCAGGCTATGCCCGGATCAAACAGACAGAAAAAGACTATTACAATTTCAAAAATTTTGCCTATCTGGGATTTATGTACGTAAAACCGGAACACCGAGGCCAAGGGATCAACAAACTCATACTGGATGAGTTGGTCGCATGGGCCCGGTCCAGGGGCATCTCTGAGATCAGACTGGATGTTTATGATCAGAATGAATCTGCTGTGAAAGCTTATGAAAAGGCAGGCTTTGAAAGGCTTCTTCTTACCATGAGGCTGAAATGATGATCAGACAATTTCAAAATAAATGAATCCATATCTTTGTGATATGGATTTTCCTTTTCCCATACGCAAAATTATTCATGTGGATATGGATGCATTCTATGCATCTGTAGAGCAGCATGATAATCCTGCATTAAAGGGTAAGCCTATTGCCGTAGGGGGCCAGCATCGTGGTGTGGTATCTGCGGCAAGCTATGAAGCCAGAAAATATGGTGTTCGCTCCGCAATGCCCAGCAAGGTGGCCAAGGAAAAGTGTCCGCATCTTATTTTTGTTCCTCCCCGTTTTGCGCGATATAAAGAAATTTCAAGAAAAATCCGGGATATTTTCTATGAGTATACCGATCTCGTTGAACCTTTATCTTTAGATGAAGCTTATCTGGACGTTACCGAAAACAAAAAAGGAATAGAATCTGCCAACCAGATTGCAAAGGAGATCCGGCAGAAGATTTTTGAACAGACCGGGCTGACTGCCTCTGCCGGTATATCGGTCAATAAGTTTCTGGCAAAAGTAGCTTCTGATATTAACAAGCCCAACGGACAAAAGACCATACATCCGGATAAAATAGAAAGCTTTCTTGAGGAGTTGCCTGTCGAAAAGTTTTACGGAGTCGGGAAAGTTACTGCCAATAAAATGTTTACTTTAGGGATCTTCAAGGGAAAGGACCTGAAGAAAAGGTCACTGGAAGAGTTGATAAAGCTTTTCGGGAAGTCCGGGCAATATTATTACAATGTAGTCCGTGGAATCCATACTTCGGAAGTAAAACCCCACAGGATCCAGAAAAGTGTGGCTGTAGAGCGTACCTTTTTTGAAGATCTTTTTGATGAACAGCAGATCAATGAAAAATTGGAGAGTTTAAGTGCCGAGCTCCATCAGAGGCTGCAGAGAAACAATATCCTCGGAAGAAGCCTGACCCTGAAAATTAAATACAAAGATTTTTCCCTTTACACCAGAAGCATTACTCAGGAAATATATTTTACTTCCGCTGAAGAATATTTTAAAACCTCAAAAAAACTCTGGGAACTGCGTCCTTTTGATAAGCCCGTGCGTCTTCTGGGGCTCTCCCTCTCCCACCTCAACACGGAAGAAAAAAAACAGATATCCGTTCAACTAAAAATACCGTTTGAGGAATTTGAAGATCAATAATTAAAAATTTTCACTAAATTGTAGTGACCAAAACCACAATTTATGAATCCAACAATGATACAATTCTTCCACTGGTATTCGGAAGGAGGCGGAAAACTATGGAATGAAGCTGAAAAACAAGCAAAATATTTAGCGAAATTGGGGATTACATCTGTCTGGTTCCCTCCTGCATACAAAGGAGCAAACGGGGGCTATTCCATTGGATATGATTCTTATGATCTCTATGATCTGGGGGAGTTTGATCAAAAAGGGACCATCCCTACCAAATACGGAACGAAAAAAGATTATATAAAAGCCATTAAGACCCTCAAGAAAAACAATATCCAGATTATTGTAGATATTGTCCTGGGACACAAAGGCGGCGGTGACGAGCTGGAAACCTTCAAGGTGGTAAAGGTTGATGAGAACAACCGTGAGAAAGTGATCTCCGATGTTTTTGAGATCCAGTCATATACCAAATTCACCTTTCCCGGGAGAAACAAAAAATATTCTGCTTTTGAGTGGAACTTCACCTGCTTCAGCGGTACCGACTATGCGGAGGGAATGGATAAGCATATCTATAAAATCCAGTCTGAATACGGAAATGACTGGGAAGAAATGATCGATGATGAAAAAGGGAACTATGACTATCTGATGTTTAATGATATTGAACACCGGAACCCGCATGTGCGCGAGGAGCTTAACCATTGGGCAAAATGGTATTTTGACCAGACTGATTTTGACGGTGTAAGGCTGGATGCCTTAAAGCATATTTCTTTTGACTTTTACAAGGAATGGCTCACCCTGCTGCGTTCCAATTCCGGGAAAAATATTTTTGCTGTTGGTGAATACTGGGCTCCCGGACATTTACACCTCCTGCAGAAATACATCGAGGTCACGGAAGGCTGCATGAGCCTTTTCGACAGCTCTCTGCAAAATAATTTCCATAATGCCTCGAAAGAAGGGGCTTCCTATGATCTGAGAAGAATTTTTGAAGGAACTCTTACCCAGGCTGATCCCATGCATTCCGTAACACTGGTTGACAATCATGATACCCAGCCACTGCAAAAATTGGAAGCACCTGTTGAAAGCTGGTTCAAGCCTATTGCCTATGCACTGATCTTATTGAGGGAAAACGGATATCCTTGTGTTTTTTATCCCGATTTATATGGTGCCCATTACATTGATAAAGACAGCGCCGGACATGACCAGGAAATTTTCCTGCCTAAGGTGGATGGTATTGAAGAACTGCTGAAAGCCAGAAAAGATCATGCATACGGACCTCAGCGGGATTATTTTGAAGATGCCAACTGTCTCGGCTGGGTACGGGAAGGTGATGAGACCCATACGGGATGTGCCGTGGTTCTAAGTAATAAGGATGCTTATAACAAGCCTATGGAAGTAGGAAAAAGGTATGCCGGAAAAAAGTTTCACGATGTTCTGAAAAGGTTTAAAGAGAAGGTCGTTATTGATGAAAATGGCTGGGGGAACTTCCCTGTGCCGGCAGGAAATGTAAGTGTCTGGATCCCGGAATGATTATGAACGAATAGGACCCAGGAAGGTATCATCCTTCCTGGGTCCTATTTTATATCTCCAAAGCCGGGATCCTTGCTGATTTAAGAACTAAATTTTTCGGAGTTCCAGAATTTCCGGTCTCTCTGAGCTTTCATCAATTTTGCCATCCCTTGCGAACTCCGCCCAAAGTGCCCGCAGTCTTTTGCCGTTTTCATGTATATATTCCCATGGAATGTCTTTTATTAATTCTGAAGATCGCCAGGCGGCTTCATTTTCAAAGATCAACGGAAGATCAATACAGTGGGCAGCCCCTATATGGTTCTTCCATCCTGAATGGAGCCTGAAGAGATATATGTTCCCACCGGCCCTGGCATAGCTCCGGGAAAATGTCTTCGCCGGTTTTCCATAGATGGACTCAGTAGTGATATCAACAATCTTATCAAGGATCCTGCTGCCGAAATATTTATTCATTTTTTCGGAGGTTTTCACATAAAAAGCTGTTTCTTCATTATTCCAGCCCATCAGCACATCATATTTCCCGGCATTATTTTCCCATTTCCGGACGCTTTCCTCCTCTGTACACAAAGGCGGATAGCCATATTGCAAGCAGAATGGCATAGACGCTTTCAATCCATATCTCATCACTGACGGCAGGAATTTCACATATGCTTCCGTCAGTTTCATCACATCGGTTTCCCTTTTCAGTACATCCGTTCTCCTGAGAAGTTGTGCAGACATTTTTTGCCTTTTATGGCGGAATCCCAAGGGTGCACTGTGAACAATTACCCTGTGGAATAAGTTTTCAATGCCATCAGCTATCATTAAATGGGTAACCGCATCTCCTCCCGATGACTGGCCGAAAAGGGTAACATTATCAGGGTTTCCGCCAAAGCTTCTGATATTATTTTTGATCCATTTTAGAGCTTCAATGATGTCGAACAGGCCGAGATTGGCAGGTCTTTCCTCATTTCCTCCCAGGAAGCCAAAAACTCCCAAACGGTAGGAAACCGAGACTACGATAATATTTTGTTCTTTTACCCAGACAGAAGGGTCGGAGGTGGACAGGTCTCCACAGCCTATTTCATAAGAGCCGCCGTGGATCCATACCACAACCGGCAGTTCATCATTTTCATTGATAGTCTCCGGACGGGTAATGGTAAGGAATTGTGTTGATTCGTTCACTTCATATCTTTCAAGGTCTGCCTTCCCGATCAGTCTTTCCAGAAGCGGGCTTATGTTTTGGGGACAAACCGGAATCTTACCGGACACCTCTTCAGAATCTGCCGACGCAACGGGAACAGGTTTTCTGAACCGCTCAGAATATGCATAGCGGATGCTTCTTGCCCTGATGACTCCATTTTCTCTTAATCCCGAAATTTTCCCGAAAGGTGTATGGAAAGTATGGATACTGATATTCTGTTGTGCTTTCATTCTAAACAGCAATAACTTTTACCCATAAAAATAGCTTTGTTTTTCCAGAAAATTGAAGCTTATTCAAAAAATTTTAATTCAAAGCTTTGTATTCACTGGGAGAAACTCCTACCTTGCTTTTAAACAGCCTTGTAAAATGCTGCGGATATTTAAATCCCAGGGTATAGGAAATTTCAGTGATGGATTTTGCAGGATCAAAGATCTGTTCCTTGGCAATATCTATCAGTTTATTATGTATATATTCCTGGGCAGAAATCCCCAGTTCTTTTTTTATCAGATCGCCAAAATAATTGGCCGAAAGATTGAGCTGATCGGCAAAATAGTTAACCATCGGGAAGCCAATATTCTTCGGCTTATCGGATTTCAGATAATCATCCAAAAGTTTTTCAAATCTCCCGATAACTCCCTGGTTTATATGATCTCTGGTAATAAACTGACGATCATAAAAACGCATACAATAGTTTAAAAACAGCTCAATATTATTGATAATTAAAGATTTGCTATGCTTATCAATCGTCTGTTCCAGCTCCAGCCTGATGTTTTTAAAACATTCCAGTACGATCTCCCTTTCTTTTTCAGAAAGGTGCAGGGCTTCATGAACGTCGTAGGAAAAAAAGGTATAGTCTTGAATGTTTTTCCCCAGAGTGGTCCCTTTTATCAGATCAGGATGGAATAATAAGGCATAGCCTGCAGGCTGAACATACACCCCGTCATTATCAATGCCATACAGCTGCCCCGGAGCAATAAAGACCAGAGTTCCTTCCTGATAGTCATAGCTGTGCTTTCCGTAATACATATCACCACAGATCACATCTTTCAGGAAAACGGTATAAAAGCCATATATCCTTCTGTGTCGGCAGATAGGATCAGATTTGGAAAAATCAACTACACTTACCAGCGGATGCAGTGTTTCATGGTTTACCATTTTATTGTATTCCGAAACACTATTGATAACCACAACCTCCTGATTTTCCATGAATACTTTTTTTTTAATTCTTATCCGAAATTACGACTTTCCGGCTTATCCTTAAGCATGTATGTAAAATTGGTAAATTTTTCTGTAATCTGTATAAGTGTAATTAATTGAGAAGTCCCGATTTTTGTATGGTTATGACCCCAATTCCACTATCAATATATTACAGGAATGGGGTAACCGGATAAAGAACAGAGTAATAATTAAATAAAACAAATGGATACATTCACGGTAAAAGCTTTCGGAACCGAATCTGCAACAGCAGATCTAAAAGAGATGAATATTGAAAGAAGGGAGATCACAGCAAGGGATATAGAGATTGACATCCTGTACTGTGGCGTTTGCCATTCTGATCTTCATACAGCCAGAAATGATTGGGGAGGCTCTGTTTATCCTGTAGTTCCGGGACATGAAATAGTAGGCAGGGTTGCGAGGATCGGAAATGAGGTTTCCGGATTTAAAGAAGGGGATCTGGTTGCCGTAGGCTGCATGGTGGATTCCTGCGGAACATGTGACAGCTGTCAACAGGATCTGGAACAGTATTGCCTTAACGGCTTTACAGGGACCTATAACGGCCATGACAAGCATTCAGGAGGGCATACTTTCGGCGGGTATTCCCAGAAAGTGGTTGTAGATGAGCATTTCGTATTAAAAGTTCCTGAAAATTTAGATCCGGCTGCTGTTGCACCACTGCTTTGCGCAGGGATTACAACCTGGTCGCCGTTAAGGCACTGGAAAGTAGGCCCCGGTTCCAAAGTCGCGGTGATAGGGCTCGGCGGATTGGGGCACATGGCCATTAAATTGGCTAAAGGATTGGGGGCTGAAGTCACCTTATTCTCAAGGACTCCGGGAAAAACCGAAGATGCCAGACAGCTGGGAGCCGATCACGTGGTGATTTCTACAGACCATACCCAAATGGATACGGTAAAAGGAAAATTCGATCTGATTATTGATACTGTCCCTTATGAGCACGACATTAATCCTTATATGCAGACCCTTCACCTGAACGGAACATTAGTTTTAGTAGGATTCATCGGAGAATTTCAGGAGAACGAAGTAAGCACAAGACCCATGATTTTCCAGCGCCGTTCCGTAGCCGGCTCCCTCATCGGTGGTATCGCTGAAACCCAGGAACTGCTGGATTTCTGTGGAGAAAAAGGTATTGTTGCCGAGATCGAACTGATCAAAATACAAGAGATCAACGAGGCTTATGAAAGAATGCTAAGAAGTGATGTGAAATACAGGTTTGTCATTGACATGAAATCTTTATAAAAATCTTCATAATTAATGGAAGACTCTTCTCGCGAAGAGTCTTTTTTATTGCTTACATGCAATATTGACCTTTCATATCCTGAAAAGCCCACTCAGCCATTTTTTCAATGACAGGGATCAATCCTTCTCCGGCTTCACTGAGTTTATAAGTAACGTGAGGAGGAATCACCGGCCTGGCTATCCTGATGATCAAACCGTCTGCTTCCATCTGTTTCAGATGCTGAATCAGCATTTTCTCTGTTACCGCTGGTATTGCACGCTTAAGCTCGCTGTACCTTTTATCTCCCTGTGAGAGATGGTATAAAATAATAGGCTTCCAAAATCCTCCGATCTTCTCCATCACATAGGTCACAGGGCAAAGATCCAATGCATATTTTTTATTCTGCTGAATGGTGGAGCTTTCTTTAATTGCTGTCATGATAACATACTTTAGGGTAAGTACTTGTATAAAAGTAAGTACAAATATACCTTTGTTCCAGGAAATAAAAAAATATATTATGAAAATTATCATCACAGGCTCATTAGGGAATGTAGGAAAGCCTCTGACACAACAATTAGCCTCAGCAGATCATGACATTACGGTAATCAGCAGCAATCCATCCAAAAAAGGGGAAATTGAATCTTTAGGGGCAAAAGCCGCGATTGGTTCCATTACAGACGCAGATTTTTTGATCAATATTTTCAAGGGTGCAGATGCTGTTTTTGCCATGACTCCACCCAATGCGGGGAACGAAAACATTGTGAAAAATACAATTGATATAGGAAAGAATTATGCTGAAGCCGTTAAAAGCAATAGCATAAAAAGAGTGGTCATGCTAAGCAGCATCGGAGCAGAGTCACCTGTAGAAAACGGACCTATAAAAAGTCTTCACCGTATCGAGGAATTTTATAATAAACTGGAAGGTTCTTCGGTAACCTTTTTAAGAGCCGGATATTTCTACATTAATCTTTTCAATGATATTCCATTAATTAAAAATGCAGGAATTATGGGGGCCAATTACCCCGGAAATATAAGCATTCCCCTTGTACACCCGAATGATATCGCCAAAGCCGCAGCTGAAGAGTTGCTAAAAAATCCGGCAGGTAAGAATATAAGGTATATTGTAAGTGATTTTCGCCAACCTGTTGATATTTCAAAGACTTTAGGAATGGCCATAGGAAAGCCGGAATTACCGTGGGCAGAGTTTTCCGATGAAGAATCTTTGAGCGGAATGCTTCAGGCCGGACTTTCAAAAGAAATAGCGGAATTATACACGGAAATGGGGAAAGGTCTCAGAACAGGTATTGTACAAAAGGACTTTATGGAACATAGGGCAACAGTTGACGGTAAAATTAAACTGGAGGATTTTGCCGAAGAATTTGCTGCTAAATTTAATTCTTAGGTTCATAAAAATGACCGGTTATCCATACAGAAGAGACTTTATATGAAGTAGCATATCGTTGAAAATAATAGTTTTTATAAGCAGTTTCGGCGCACCTCCGGTGCGCCGAAACTTATTTCAAAGCTTATTTACTTTTTCTTCAGTGTTCCTCTCAAAACCTTTAATTTTCCGTCAACCGGCTGTTCCATCTTTAAATCTAAAATTTCAGCCACCAATGGGTAAACATTAACATTGGCAAATTCACCGATCATCAAATTACTCCTGAACTCTGATCCCCATGCAAAAAACGTGGCTTTCATCTCAGGAACGATCTGCGGAATATAGCCATGCTTTCCAACAGAGGTGGTTTTTCCCTTCTGCAGAAATATTTTCGGAGCCTTTGGAACCAAAAGTATCTGCCCGATTCTGTTATATTTATCATCTTTAGCTGAAAAATGAAGATATTTAGGAAACCTTTTATCCAGATACACATCATAATCAGATGTCTTGCCAGATCTTAACTCTTTGTAGACCGCTTTGACCTCTGCGGGATTTTTAACATAAACCCTCAACAATGTCTGGGAATTGTAAAAATCAAACCTATCTTTATCAAAAAGCATTGCCGGAATCTCCAACGGGTTTCCACCATCCACCTTTATCATTCCATGATCGGAAACGAATATAAAGTTAACATTTTGCAAGCCCAGATCATTTACTTTCTGAACCAGCTCTCCAATAGCTTTATCAACCAGGTGCACAGCTTCTTCGGTTTCCCTGCTATCAGGCCCGTAATGATGCCCGCTTCCATCCACTTCAGGGAAATACAGGGAAATAAAATGTGGCCTCCTGTTCATCGGCAACTTTAACCAGTTAATCACCTTATCAACTTTTTCTGAAGGTGTAAATTTTTCATGGTAAGGATAATAATACGTTGGCCGTAGACCACCTGCGGCACTTGCGGAACCTACCCACATCAGTGAAGCAGAAAGCATTCCCTGTTTTTCAGCCAGGCTCCATAGGGGTACTCCACCATACCAGCTTCCGTCTTCGGCATTTTTTCTGTCGCTCATGGCATAAGCCTCATTTCTTTTATAATCATAAAAATAATTATCAATCAAGCCATGGTGCGAGGGATAAAGGCCGGTGATCAGGCTCCAGTGATTAGGAAAAGTAATGCTGGGATAGCTTGGGAGCATTGCTTCTGCCCGGACGCCCTCCCCGGAAAGCTTCAGAAGGTTTTCCGCATTGTATTTTTTAGCGTAATCATAACGGAATCCGTCGGCGGAGATCATGATCACATAAGGTTTTGTCTGAGCCTCAACACTGTTATAACGGTTTGGGACCACCACCTGGGTGGTATCAACGGTCCCCTTTTGTCCGAAAACCGATAAAGAAATAAGCAGCAGTAAAAATTGTAGTCTTTGCCTCATTACAGAAATTTTTGCCAAAGTTACTGCCTGCTTTTCTGACCTGAAAATTTTACGGGTTAAAAAAACATTAAAAGCATTTTTTACGGTTGCTATAAATAAAAAAGCCACTATTCAGTGGCCTTATGCTATTCCTTGATTAATTTTTCATAGGATGTGGATCCGTCTTTTAAAGTAATTTCAAAATAATAATTCCCGGATTTCAGATCTGCTACACTGATGTCCTGTCCATTCAGTTTTACCGATCTTACTTTTCTGCCTGTGGATTCATAGATATCCACCGATCTGATCCTATCTGCATTTTTAAAGCTTACTGTTTCTTTGGCCGGGTTAGGATATAAAACAATTTTCCTGCTTTCCAGAGCTATATCATTCGTTCCCAGAAAGGCGGTCATATTTAGGGTGGCATATCCTCTGTTAGGGCTCGGTCCGTGATACTGCAATGCCAGAGCCGGTCCCTTGGCATAGAAGATATTTATGGTTCCCGCCGCATTGGGGATAGCAAAATCCTCTGCTCCGCCGCTGAGTGATCTCGTAGCAACTACGGTTCTTATACCTCCCGAAGTTGTATTTGAGATCATGGCCCAGTTTTGATTTGCATCAGGAGAAATAGAACCAATTCCCCCAAAAGTATAATCTAAATTGGAGGTAGATGTTGATGCCGAATTATATACAAATCCATCAGCTCCGGCTGCCATTCCCACACTTCCAAAGCCAATGCCTAAAAAAGCACTCTCACTTCCCGTAAGCGTTATAGTTGCCTGGGTAGGGGTAGTATCCAATTTTACGGTCATCCCTGTTGACCCCAGGTTTACAACACCCGAAGAAAACTGGGCCCAGGCAAAATTTGCCAGGATCATACTTAATGTTAGTAAAACTTTTTTCATATTTAATTTTTTAAGAGATTAATGATTTCTTTATTATTTGTCTGTAGCGCGTATTCAAACGGGGTCATTCCCATTGAGTCTTTTCTAGACTTATCTGCTTTATATTTAAGCAGCAATTCTATCAGTTCTTTATTTCCAAACTTTACCGCCCAGAATAAAGGGGTAGCTCCTGTAGCATCCGCAATATTCGGATCGGCATTTTTTTTCAGAAGATGTTCCACAAGTCTTTTATTGTACTTCACAGACAGCCCGGCCAAAGCAGTTCCTTCCTGACTTTTATAGTTAACATCTTTCACATTATCTATCAAAAAATCAGCCACTTCCACATTTCCTCTGTAGCAAGCCAGGATTAATGGTGAAAAGCCATTTTCATTGGTCTGATTGATCACATCCGGATTCTGTTTCATCAGCTCTTTCACTTCTTCCACAGTTCCGTTTCTTGCGATATCAAAAATGGATCTCGCCTGATTCTGGGCCGCCATCCAGGAGCAACCCAGTAAAATACTTATAATTATTATCAGATTTTTCATTGCTTTACTAATACATAATTATATTCCACATTCACACTTTCTGCAATTTTTTTAGTGACCATTTTCGGAATGGTCACATTATAATCGGCAGGTTTAGCCACAAAGCCCCCCTGCATATAGATCTTGCCTTCTTTTGCGTAAATGGTTGCCGTGGAAGAAACCGGTCTTTCCACACCGTGAAAGTTCAATTTTCCCTGGATGGTATATTTCTGTGGGCTAGCGGTGAGCCTGGTCTTATCAAAATTCAGGATCTTTCCTGTAAAAACGGTTTTAGGATATTTGGCAGTTTCGGCATAGCTTTCATTAAAATGTTCTTCCATTAATTTGGTTTTGAAATGGAAATTTTTAACGACGGAGACAGAAGCCATATCTCCCGTATCGGAATTAAGGACAATCACATTATTATCATCCTGTGCAAAAACATCTTCAAACAGCGGTACGGAGGCTTCAAAGCTTACCTTTCCCGTTTTGGAGCTGTATTTCTGGGCAAGGACAAAATTGCCAAACAACAATGCTGCGGTGAATAATACTAATTTTTTCATATTAAATAGTTTTAGTTTTCAACAAGCCCGTCGGATTTCCATTTTGTGAAAATATTGATCTGTGATGGAGACAAAGCTCCGCCCTGAGGCATCTTCTGGGGATCTCCGTTCGGTCTTCCTATCCTGTCTATAATGTTATCAATGTTATTTTTCACCTGGCTATAGTTTTCCAGCGGGAAAGAAGCTATCCCTCCCTGAGAGTGGCAGGACATGCAATTGACATCCATTACAGGCTTAACATCCTTAGCATAGGTCACCTGCTCAGTGATGGGAGTATTGTCTGAGATTTCCTCATAGGTCCTGCTGTCACAGGCAATGACAAAAGCTGCGGCCGGCAATATGTATATAAACTTTTTCATACTAAAAAACCCTGTAAAGATTAAACCCAAAGAAAATATGTCCTTTGCCCCAGTCCCCGGCAGCATTCGTAAGATATCCGATATCTGAATTAAGCTGGGAATTGGTAAACAACAGCTGGAAAACATGCCCGCCGGTTTCTATATCCATACCTAATGAGAGGGGATTTCTATAGAAACTGTGATTGTCAAAATTCACAAAATATTCTGCATTAACAGAGATTCTCTTTGAAATTTTATAGCGTCCCCCCAATCCGGTTAAAAACTGATTTTTGTCTTCGATATTGGGTTCATAAAGATTCTTATGTACATAGGAAGGGCTCAGCTGCAAAGAGAATTTGTCACTGAATCTTCGTGAGATGAGCGCCTGGGTGAGATAGGAAAGCCTGTCCCCAAACTGAAGATGCGGATAATTATCTTTATCCAGATCTGTGTTCAGTGCCATAACATTATATCCGACAACATCAACCGGGAAATTATCGTTTTGCCTCAACAGCCTGTACTTTACCGCTCCTTCGAAAGTTTTCATATTGGTTTCACGGGAAAGGCTTACGGAAACGGCATCCGTAATGCCGTAAATAGCTCCGAGTTTGGTAGAGGCATCATCCAGACCAAAAAAATTCTTAAAACCGGTGCTTAAATCCCCGAAACGGTGCGCAACCACTATATACCATTCATTTTTGGCTGTAAGTTTTGTAGATTGCCCCGTGACTATCTGGAGTGCCTTAAAAGCGGGCTGTGTGTTTTCGGTGTTTGTTTTAATGGTGTCAATATCTTTCAGCAAATCTTCCTGCGAGAAGGCAAGACCTGAGGATAGCATCGACAAAAATAATAAAGTTTTTGTCATACAAATTTCATTAAAATTATATATGACAAACTTATAGAGTTATGGTTTCAAAATCATGTGATAAAAGTCACCGAACGAATTGTTTTTATCAATAAAGGTATTAAAACTTTAATTATTAGATCTATCTAACATTTTCATTAACGAGGATTCCTATTCCTTCTCTATTCTGAAAAATTTCTCCTTCATTCTCAATTTTTTTCAGGACGCGGCTCACCACTTCCCGAGAGGTGCCCAAACTATTGGCGATCTCCCTGTGCGTAAGCTTAACAGGATTGTTACCCGTTACTGAGATCTGTTGTCTGATATAGTTCAAAACTCTTTTATCCAATCTGTGAAAAACGGCATCATTCACCATATTCATCACATCGGAGAACCTTTTGTCATATTCATGGTAAAAAAGCCTGTTGATTTCAGGAAATCTGATCAGCCATTCATGAATTACGGAAACAGGGATGAGCATTACTTCGGAATCTTCTTCTGCAACGGCATACACACGGCTCACATAATCTGTGAAAATGGAGGAGAATGTCATCAGACAACTGTCATTTGATCTTATATAATAGTAAATAAGCTCCCGGCCGTCATTTAATGTGAAAACCCTGATTGAACCTTTTATCAAAAACGGAACAAATTTATTCTTTTGTCCCTCCCTGATAATTTCGGTTTTCGCCTTAATATCTGTAATTATAGCATGTTTATGGAGCTCTTCCGAAAACTTACTCCCTAAAAAACCGAATTTATTAATAACAAATTGATTATTGATCATATCCGTGTATCATATCTAAAACAAATATAAGAAAAAGAAAGATGCAAGGATATTTAATCGATATCAAATACTTTTTCCAGAGAAAAACTGTTTAATTAATAATAAAAACGGTTTATATTTAGAATTATTGGATCTGCAAGAAAGGCTTATCATGGATGAAAGGCCTTAGTTTTCTGCTGTTAACGGCTCTTCCCTGATTACTCCGGATAGAAATAAAAAAAGTGCCCCGGATGGGCACTTTATGATTTATTTAAGTTAAATCTTAAGCATTTACATTATTACCACCTAATACGAAAGGCTCAACTTCTTTGATTTCTCCGAACTGCTGCTCATAGTTAGCAATATTTTGTTGAAGAGCGTTTAAAACTCTCTTGGCATGAAGTGGAGCAAGAATAACTCTTGATCTTACTTTAGCCTGCTGCACACCTGGCATCAATTGGATGAAGTCTACTACAAACTCAGATGGAGAGTGGTTTACCAATGCTAAGTTAGCATAGATCCCGGCAGCTACCATTTCATTCAATTCAATGTTGATGTTCCCGTCTTGTGGATTTTGATTTTGATTGTCCATTGTCTAATTTAAATTATATTTTTATTAAAATTCGAAATTTGAGATTGTGAAAGTATAAAAATAATTTCAAACCTCAAATTTCAAATCATTAATTTTAGTTAAGGTCTTCGAATTCTTTCTTAGAACCTACAATTACATTCTGGTATTCTTTAAGACCTGTACCTGCAGGAATTCTGTGTCCTACAATTACATTTTCTTTAAGACCGTTCAGATCATCAACTTTTCCTGCCACTGCCGCTTCGTTAAGAACTTTGGTAGTTTCCTGGAACGATGCTGCCGACATGAATGATTTTGTCTGAAGTGCCGCTCTGGTGATCCCCTGAAGTACTGGTGTTGCTGTAGCAGGAAGGGCTTCTCTTACCTGTACCAGGTTCAGGTCTTCACGCTTCAGCTTCGAGTTCTCATCCCTTAATTCTCTTGCAGTAATCATCTGTCCCGGTTTGAATACTTTAGAATCACCGGCGTCTACTACTACTTTAAGGCCGAACACCCTGTTATTTTCTTCAAGGAAGTCATACTTATGCTCTAAAGCTCCTTCAAGGAACTGGGTATCTCCACCATCTACAATAGATACTTTCGTCATCATCTGTCTTACAATGATTTCGAAGTGCTTATCATCAATTTTTACCCCTTGTAAACGGTAAACTTCCTGGATTTCATTAACAAGATACTCCTGAACCGCAGTTGGGCCTTTAATTCTTAGGATATCTTCCGGAGTGATGGAACCGTCTGAAAGCGGAGCCCCGGCTCTTACGAAGTCGTTCTCCTGAACAAGGATCTGGTTGGAAAGTTTTACTAAATACACTTTTCTTTCCCCGGTCTTGGCCTCCACGATCAATTCCCTGTTACCTCTCTTAATTTTTCCGTAAGAAACCACCCCATCGATCTCTGTAACCACCGCCGGGTTTGAAGGGTTTCTTGCTTCGAATAATTCGGTAACTCTTGGAAGACCTCCTGTGATATCCCCTGCTTTTGCAGATTTTCTAGGGATCTTGATCAGGATCTTACCTGCTTTGATCTTCTCACCGTCATTAACCATCAAGTGGGCACCTACCGGTAAGTTATAAGATTTCTGCTCAACACCTTTAGAGTCTACAACTCTTAATGTAGGAACGGCTTTCTTATTTCTGGATTCAGAGATTACTTTCTCTTCAAAACCTGTCTGTTCGTCTATTTCCAATTGGAAAGAAACCCCCTGGATGATATCTTCATATTCTACCTTACCTGAAGTTTCAGCAATGATCACCGCATTATACGGATCCCACTTACAGATCAGGTCACCTTTCTTCACTTTATCTCCGGGTTTTACCGCTAAGATGGAACCGTAAGGCACGTTGGCTACCATTAATGGTGTTCTGGCTTCATTATCAGCCACTAATCTGAATTCCGTAGAACGGGAAACCACAACTTCAGCTGTGTTACCGTTTTCATCTTCAGAAGTAATGGTTCTTACCTCGTCCATTTCCACGATACCGTCTCTTCTTGCTATGATGGAAGGGTTTTCTGATACGTTTCCTGCAGTACCTCCCTGGTGGAAGGTTCTCAATGTTAACTGAGTACCCGGCTCTCCGATCGATTGTGCTGCGATCACCCCTACGGCTTCTCCCATGTGGATCATCTTACCTGTTGCCAGGTTTCTACCGTAGCATTTCGCGCAGATTCCTTTTTTAGCTTCACAGGTCAATGGTGAACGAACCTCAACAGATTCCAATCCGGCATCTTCGATTTTTTTAGCCAATGCCTCATCAATCAAGGTATCGGCAGGAACCAATAATTCATCGGTTTCAGGATCGTAGATATTGTGAAGAGAAACCCTACCTAATATCCTTTCAGAGATTTTTTCAACGATCTCGTCATTTTTCTTAAGGGCTGTCACTTCAGTACCTCTGAGGGTTCCACAGTCGTCTTCAGTAATGATAACGTCCTGCGCAACATCCACCAATCTCCTTGTCAGATAACCGGCATCTGCCGTCTTAAGAGCGGTATCCGCAAGACCTTTACGTGCTCCGTGGGTAGAGATAAAGTATTCAAGGATGGAAAGACCTTCTTTAAAGTTGGCAACAATCGGGTTCTCGATGATTTCCGCACCGGTAGAACCGGCTTTTTGCGGCTTGGCCATCAAACCTCTCATCCCTGATAGCTGACGGATCTGTTCTTTAGATCCCCTCGCCCCGGAGTCAAGCATCATATATACAGAGTTGAATCCGCCCTGGTCAGACTTCATTCTGCTCATGATCATCTCAGTTAATCCTGCGTTGGTATTTGTCCAAACGTCGATTACCTGGTTATAACGTTCTGTATCGGTAATAAGACCCATATTATAGTTCGCCCTGATCTCGTCAACATTTTCAACAGCCTGAGCAATCATTTGCTTCTTCTCTTCAGGAACTACAATATCTCCCAATGAGAATGAAAGACCTCCTTTGAATGCGTTTGAATATCCTAGATCTTTCATAGCATCAAGGAATTTCACTGTTGTAGGGAAGTCTGTTTCAGCAAGGATCTTACCAATAACATTTCTTAATGACTTTTTGGTTAAAAGCTCATTAATATATCCTACCTGCTTAGGTACGATCTGGTTAAACAGAATTCTACCCACCGTAGTTTCAATCAGTTTTGTTACTAATTCTCCGTTTTCTTTAACCGGCAATTTACATCTTACCTTGGCATTTAAAGAAACTTTTCCTTCCGCGTAAGCAATTTCCGCTTCTTCGGGAGAATAGAAGGCCAATCCTTCACCTTTTACTTTGTAATCTTCAGTAGAATGCGCTTCTTTGGTCATAAAATAAAGACCAAGAACCATGTCCTGAGAAGGTACCGTAATCGGGGAACCGTTTGCAGGGTTCAGGATGTTTTGGGATCCCAGCATCAATAGCTGAGCTTCCAGAATAGCTTCCGGACCCAGTGGTAAGTGTACCGCCATCTGGTCACCATCGAAGTCAGCGTTGAAAGCCGTTGTTACCAACGGGTGCAACTGGATTGCTTTACCTTCGATCATTTTTGGCTGGAAAGCCTGGATACCCAATCTGTGAAGCGTAGGTGCCCTGTTCAGCAGAACCGGGTGACCTTTCATCACATTTTCAAGGATATCGTAAACTACCGGCTCTTTTCTGTCAATAATTCTCTTTGCAGATTTTACTGTCTTTACAATACCTCTTTCAATCAGCTTTCTGATGATAAAAGGTTTATAAAGCTCTGCAGCCATATCTTTAGGAATACCACATTCGTGAAGCTGTAAGTTCGGACCTACAACAATTACCGAACGCGCAGAGTAGTCAACCCTTTTCCCTAATAAGTTCTGACGGAAACGACCCTGCTTACCTTTCAATGAGTCTGAAAGCGATTTCAGAGGTCTGTTTGATTCAGATTTTACGGCTGAAGATTTTCTTGTATTATCGAATAGTGAATCTACCGATTCCTGAAGCATACGTTTCTCGTTTCTCAGGATTACTTCAGGAGCTTTGATCTCCAATAGTCTCTTCAAACGGTTGTTTCTGATGATCACCCTTCTGTAAAGGTCGTTAAGATCAGAAGTCGCGAAACGTCCGCCATCTAACGGAACCAAAGGTCTCAATTCCGGTGGAATCACCGGAAGCACACGCATGATCATCCATTCAGGCTTATTAATCATTCTTGTATTGGCTCCTCTCAATGCTTCTACCACATTCAGCCTTTTCAGAGCTTCCGTTCTTCTCTGCTTGGAACCTTCATTATGAGCTTTATGTCTCAGATCGAAAGACAATGCATCAAGATCGATCCTTTTCAAAAGATCTTCAACAGCCTCAGCACCCATTTTGGCGATGAATTTGTTTGGATCTGAATCATCCAGATACTGGTTCTCCACAGGAAGAGTTTCAAGGATATCAAGATATTCTTCTTCTGTAAGGAATTCCATTTCTTCAAAATCGGAACCGTCTAATTTTTTGGCAATACCCTGCTGGATCACTACATATCTTTCATAGTAGATGATCATATCCAATTTTTTGGAAGGTAGTCCTAAAAGATATCCGATCTTATTGGGTAAGGAACGGAAATACCAAATGTGTGCAATAGGAACAACAAGATTAATGTGTCCGATTCTTTCTCTTCTTACTTTCTTCTCAGTAACTTCCACTCCACAACGGTCACAGACAATCCCTTTATAACGGATCCTCTTATACTTTCCACAAGCACATTCATAGTCCTTTACGGGACCAAAGATTTTTTCACAGAACAGCCCGTCTCTTTCAGGCTTGTGTGTTCTGTAGTTAATAGTTTCCGGTTTTAAAACTTCTCCTCTCGATTCCTGAAGAATCGATTCCGGTGAAGCCAGACCGATCGAAATTTTATTAAATCTACTTGATTTATTTTTATTTGACATCTGATTAGATTTTAGATTTTAGATTCTAGATTTTAGATTAAATTCTTTTTTAAAGTTTTTAATATAAAATGATCATCTAAAATTTATAATTTAAAATTTAAAATTATTCTTCAAGTCTTACATCAAGTCCAAGACCTTGTAACTCATGAAGCAATACATTGAAAGATTCCGGAATACCTGGTTCAGGCATTGCTTCACCTTTAGCGATAGCTTCATAAGTCTTTGCTCTACCAATCACGTCATCTGACTTCACGGTCAGGATTTCTCTCAGGATATTGGATGCTCCGAATGCTTCAAGAGCCCAAACCTCCATCTCTCCGAATCTCTGACCACCAAACTGGGCTTTACCTCCTAACGGCTGCTGGGTGATCAATGAGTAAGGACCAATAGAACGTGCGTGCATCTTATCATCAACCATGTGTCCTAACTTCAGCATATAGATCACACCTACCGTAGCCGGCTGGGTAAATCTTTCCCCTGTACCACCATCATAAAGATAAGTGTTACCAAATTTAGGAAGTCCCGCCTTGTCTGTATACTCAGTGATCTGCTCAAGGCTTGCCCCGTCAAAGATCGGCGTAGCGAACTTCAATCCTAATTTCTGGCCAGCCCATCCAAGAACTGTTTCATAAATCTGACCGATGTTCATACGGGAAGGTACCCCAAGTGGATTCAATACGATATCTACCGGTGTTCCGTCTTCAAGGAATGGCATATCTTCTTCACGAACGATTCTTGAAACGATACCTTTGTTACCGTGACGTCCCGCCATTTTATCCCCTACATTCAGTTTACGTTTTTTAGCGATGTAAACTTTAGCCAGCTTCATAATACCTGCCGGAAGCTCGTCTCCGATGGAAATCGCGAATTTCTCACGGTTTTTAACTCCCTGGATATCATTGTACTTGATTTTATAGTTATGAATCAATTGCTTGATCAATTCATTTTTATCAGCGTCAACGGTCCAGTCCGAACCATTGATGTTCACATAATCTTCAACTGAAGTCAATAATTTATGGGTGAATTTCACTCCTTTTCCGATAACCTCTTCATCAAGGTCGTTTTTAACTCCCTGAGAAGTTTTACCGTTTACCAATACATTTAATTTTTCAATCAATGTATTTCTTAGATCATCGAACTTAGCCTTGTAAGTATTTTCTATCTCTTCAAGCTTAAGTTTTTCTTCAGTTCTTTTCTTTTTATCTTTAATGTTTCTTGAGAACAATTTCTTGTCGATCACAACACCTCTCAGTGACGAGTCAGCCTTCAATGAAGCATCTTTCACATCACCGGCCTTGTCACCGAAGATCGCTCTAAGAAGCTTTTCCTCAGGAGTAGGATCAGATTCACCTTTTGGAGTGATCTTACCGATCATGATGTCTCCAGGCTTCACCTCAGCACCAATCCGGATCATACCGTTTTCGTCAAGGTCTTTGGTAGCTTCTTCAGAAACGTTCGGAATATCTGCCGTAAGCTCTTCCATACCTAATTTAGTATCACGAACTTCAAGAGAGTATTCATCTACGTGGATGGAAGTAAACCAGTCCTCACGAACCACTTTTTCATTGATCACGATCGCATCCTCGAAGTTGTATCCTTTCCAAGGCATGAATGCTACCACTAGGTTTCTACCAAGAGCCAATTCTCCGTTTTCAGTAGCATAACCGTCGCAAAGCACCTGTCCTTTTTCCACAACATCACCTACTCTTACATTGGGTCTCAGGGTAATAGTTGTGCTTTGGTTGGTTTTTCTGAACTTGGTAAGATTATATGTTTTCGTAGCAGAATCGAAGGATACAAGATCCTCGTCCTCGCTTCTTTCGTATCTGATAACGATCTTATCCGCATCCACATATTCTACAGTACCTGTACCTTCCGCATTAATCAGGATTCTTGAATCTTTTGCAACCTGTCTTTCCAGACCTGTACCTACGATCGGAGCCTGTGGCTTCAATAGAGGAACGGCCTGACGCATCATGTTGGATCCCATCAATGCACGGTTCGCATCATCATGCTCCAGGAATGGAATTAATGAAGCCGAGATACCGGAAATCTGGTTAGGCGCCACGTCGATAAGGTCTACCTGCTGTGGTTCCACTACCGGATAATCACCATCAAGTCTTGCAATAATTCTGTCGGTTTCAAATTCACCCTCATCGCTCAGCTCTACGTTTGCCTGGGCAATTACCTTGGCTTCTTCATCTTCTGCATTCAAGTAGATAGGATCCGCATTAAGGTCTACTTTACCGTTTTCTACTTTTCTATATGGTGTTTCAATGAAACCTAAGTTATTGATTTTGGCATAAATACCTAAAGAGGAGATCAGACCGATGTTTGGCCCTTCCGGGGTTTCAATCGGACAAATTCTTCCGTAGTGGGTATGGTGAACGTCCCTTACCTCGAAGCCCGCTCTTTCTCTTGATAAACCACCAGGTCCCAGTGCAGATAATCTTCTCTTGTGGGTAATCTCTGACAATGGGTTGGTCTGGTCCATAAACTGAGAAAGCTGGTTCGTTCCGAAGAATGAATTGATCACAGATGTCAAAGTTTTGGCATTAACAAGATCAAGCGGAGTAAAGATTTCGTTATCTCTAACGTTCATTCTTTCCTTGATCGTTCTCGCTATTCTTGAAAGACCTACCCCGAACTGCCCTGCCAGCTGCTCTCCCACAGTTTTAATCCTTCTGTTGGAAAGGTGATCGATATCATCTACCTCTGCTTTAGAGTTTACCAGCTCGATCAGGTGTCTTACGATGGCAATGATATCTTCTTTGGTAAGAACTTCAGTAGTTTCAGGAATGTTAAGACCTAATTTTTTATTTAATCTGTAACGTCCTACTTCACCTAATGAATATCTCTGCTCAGAGAAGAATAATTTTTCAATGATTCCTCTTGCAGTTTCCTCATCTGGCGGATCTGCATTTCTTAACTGACGGTAAATATACTCTACCGCTTCTTTTTCAGAGTTGGTAGGGTCTTTTTGCAATGTATTCTGAATGATAGAGAACTCATTGCTGTTTTCTTTGTGAATCAGGATCGATTTCACGCCGGCATCAAGGATAAGGTCTAAATTTTCTTTTTCAAGGACTGTTTCTCTATCCAGGATGATTTCATTTCTTTCGATGGAAACCACCTCTCCGGTATCTTCATCTACGAAGTCTTCGAACCATGTGTTCAATACTCTCGCAGCTAATGTTCTTCCTTCCACTTTTTTAAGGGCAGCTTTAGAAACTTTTACTTCTTCAGCAAGGTCGAAGATCTGAAGGATGTCCTTATCAGATTCATAACCGATAGCTCTTAACAAAGTAGTTAATGGTAATTTTTTCTTACGGTCGATATACGCGTACATTACGCTGTTAATATCTGTTGTAAATTCCATCCAGGATCCTTTGAACGGGATGATCCTTGAATAGTATAATTTGGTTCCGTTTGCGTGGTAAGTTTGCCCGAAGAATACACCAGGTGAACGGTGAAGCTGCGTAACAATGACTCTTTCTGCACCATTGATGATGAAAGAACCACTAGGCGTCATGTAAGGAACCGGGCCTAAATATACATCCTGAACCACGGTTTGAAAATCTTCGTGTTCAGGGTCTGTACAATACAATTTAAGTCTTGCTTTCAGAGGAACTGAATAGGTCAGACCTCTTTCCACACACTCATCGATCGAATAACGTGGGGAATCTACCAGATAGTCTAGGAATTCCAATACGAACTGGTTTCTGGAATCCGTAATCGGGAAATTTTCCTGGAAGGTTTTGTATAAACCTTCTTTCTTTCTGTCTTCAGGAAGAGTATCAAGCTGGAAAAACTCTTTAAAAGACTCAATTTGGATATCCAAGAAGTCCGGAGTAATGATTTTTCCTTTCGCTGATGAGAAATTAATTCTCTGATTTCCCTGAGTTGTTGCTGTTGTTTTACTCATAAAACTTTTAAGAAAGGGTTAAAAAATATTTTGAATTGTAAAAAATATCAGGAAAAAGAAGAGGAAAACAGAGAAAAGATAAAGACCTCAATGTTGGCGCTATTAGAAACAGTCTTTGTTCTTTGTCCTTTTTTCTCAGAATCTCATTCCTAACTGCAACACTGGTATATCTTTTCACAGCGTAATGCAAAATATTTTTATTACTTTTGAGGCAGAAATTACCGCAATATCTATATACACGAAATCCCTTTCATTTTCATGAAAGAGCTGATTCATAGTATTTTATAGATTTACAAACAATTATTCGCGCCAAAAGAGGAGCAAAGTTACAAAAATTTATCCACATTCACAAATAATTATTATATTATTCAAGTCAAATATAATTTACATCCGGCTTGATATCAAACCTTCCTTAGCAAGTTGTAAGGAACAAGTATAATAAAAAAAGCCTGAGATAAACTCAGGCTTATAATATATATTAGAGAAAAATTATTTTAACTCTACTTCAGCACCAGCTTCTTCAAGTTGCTTCTTAAGAGCTTCAGCCTCATCTTTAGCTACACCAGTCTTGATTGGAGCTGGAGCGCCATCCACGATGTCTTTAGCTTCTTTAAGACCAGCACCTGTTAAATCTTTTACTAATTTAACGATAGCTAATTTAGAAGCACCTGCTGACTTAAGGATCACGTCGAATTCAGTTTTTTCTTCAGCAGCTTCACCTGCACCTCCACCTGCAACTACTACTGCAGCAGCAGCCGGCTCAATTCCGTACTCATCCTTAAGGATAGCAGCTAATTCGTTTACGTCTTTTACTGTTAAATTTACTAGCGTTTCAGCTAAATTTTTTAAATCTGACATTGTTGTAATGTTTTTGTTGATTATTTATTTAATTTTTTGAGTGTCAATTATTCAGCACTTGGAGTTTCTTCAGTGCTTTCTGCTGATGCTTCAGGAGCTGTTTCAGCAGGAGTTTCTTCTACAGCAGGTGCAGCTTCTTCAGCTTTAGCCTCTACTGTTTCAGGTTTGTTTTGAAGAGCAGAAAGAACGTTTCTGATTGGTGACTGAAGTAATCCGATGATTTCTCCGATCATTTCTTCTCTAGACTTGATGTTAGCCAACGCATCCAGATTGTTGTCACCGATATAGAAAGTTTCCTGAAGGTAAGCAGATTTTAAAGCCGGCTTTTCTTCTTTCTTTCTGAAGTTCTGGATTAATTTTGCAGGAGCATTTGCTGTTTCAGAAACCATCAAAGCAGAGTTTCCTTTGAAAGATGCGAACATCTCAGAATAATCTACTCCTTCTATTTGCTCCATAGCTTTCTGCAAAAGTGTGTTTTTTACCACTTTTACCTTGATATTATTTTTGAAAGCCTGTCTTCTAAATTCTGAAGACTTTGCTGCATTTAATCCTTCAAGATCCGCTACGTAAACTACTTTGGCATCCTGCAACAAATCCTTAATTTCCTGTATTACTAATACTTTTTCTTCTTTTGTCATTGTCTTTCAGATTTTAGTTAACAGATTTAGTATCAATTGCAATACCTGGACTCATTGTAGAAGACAAGTAAATGCTTTTTACGTAAGTTCCTTTAGCTGCAGTCGGCTTCATTTTGATCAATGTCTGGATCAGTTCCTGAGCATTTTCTTTCAATTTAGCAGCATCAAAAGATACTTTACCGATAGCAGCGTGTACGATACCGTACTTATCAACTTTAAAATCAATTTTACCTGATTTCACTTCAGAAACGGCTTTACCAACTTCCATAGTTACAGTACCTGATTTTGGGTTTGGCATTAAACCTCTCGGTCCTAAAACTCTACCTAAAGGTCCCAGTTTACCCATTACAGCAGGCATCGTAACAATAACGTCCACGTCTGTCCAACCGTTTTTGATTTTATCTAAATATTCATCAAGACCTACATAGTCTGCCCCGGCTTCTTTAGCTTCAGCTTCTTTATCCGGAGTCACAAGTGCTAATACTTTAACATCTTTACCGGTTCCATGAGGAAGAGATACTACACCTCTTACCATCTGGTTTGCTTTTCTTGGATCTACTCCCAATCTTACAGCGATATCTACAGAAGCATCAAACTTTGCAGTGTTCACTTCCTTCACAAGAGCTGAACCTTCCTCCAGGTTATAGATTTTTCCTTTTTCTACTTTGCTTAAAGCTTCCTTTTGCTTCTTAGTTAATTTTGCCATTTCAATAAGTTTTAAGCGTTAGTTGGTTTAGTTCCTGTTACTCTTAATCCCATAGATCTTGCTGTACCTGCAACCATAGAGATTGCAGAATCCATAGTAAAGCAGTTTAAATCCGCCATTTTATCTTCAGCGATCTTCTTTACCTGATCCCAGGTTACAGAACCTACTTTATTTCTGTTTGGTTCTCCGGAACCACCTTTGATTTTAGCCGCATCCATTAATTGAATAGCTGCAGGCGGAGTTTTAATTACGAATTCAAAAGATTTGTCTTCGTATACCGTAATTACTACAGGTAAAACTTGCCCTGGCTTATCTTGAGTTCTTCCGTTAAATTGCTTACAAAACTCCATGATGTTAACACCCGCAGAACCCAAAGCTGGACCTACTGGCGGAGAAGGGTTTGCTGCACCTCCTTTCACCTGAAGCTTTACCATTTTAAAGACTTTCTTAGCCATTGTTTCTTTTTTAAATTTGAATAATTAATGAGTTTGGAAGCATTATTATTCAGCAGGTTATCGTTCTCACACATGATAAACCTACTTTTCGGATTGCAAAAGTATAAAATATTTTTGAATTAGCAAATGGATAATGCTGATTTTTAGAAATTTATTTCAATTTCATATTAATTGAAACTCAATCATTTAAATTGCAGGCAATTGGCATTTCATCCTTTAAAGATTGATAAAGTACTTTTTTTAAAGAAATATGTAGAAATAAACAACGCAATCACCGAAGTCTGAATCCATTCAAAATCCAGCTTGAACCGGATATTGGCCGCATGCCCAATCAGGTAAGGCATGGTAAAGCCTGCAAATACAATACATAAAAAGAAAAACAGCCTCTTATCCTTTTTAAAAAAATAGGCCAGACTTACGAATAATAGTAGATTGATAAGAATAACGTAGCACTTTCGTCCAATGAGGACAGATAAACCGTTATCATTAAAATATTTCTTGGGAACAAACCATAAGCTGACAAGGTTATTAAGGGCTTTTTTATAAGGGGCCATCTTGTCATCCGTAACAATTTTTTTCACCTCATTCTCGTAAATAACCTCATCTTCAAATTCATTGTGGCGGGAAATCCTGGCAAAGATCGCCTGCTTTTCTTTTTCTGAAACAAACCGGTCACCATATAATATCTGATGATCGGGAATATATCCTAAATAAACATTTTGCCATACCGGAGACTTACTCATTATAATTTTATCGAAGGTAAGGTAGTTTCTGATTACCCAGGGCGAATAGCCAGCTCCTGCTATTAAAATAACAGCCAATAGATTCTTGAGGGAAACTTTTTTATAGAATCCCAAGGCCAAAAGCAACAGCAACATAACCGGAACTGCTACCACCTGCGTAAGGCTCACAAGGGCTGTAAGAACAGATAACAATAAAATATGTTTAAAGGATACAGGTCTTATCCAAAATAATGAATATGCATACATCCAGATTACAAAAAGCAATATGAAGATATTGGTAGCTTCCAGAACATTGGAATAGTAAAAATATGCCGGAGAAAAAATAAAGAAATAACCGGACAGAAAGCCAGCATTTTTAAGCTTAAGATTTTCAAAAAACCTTATGAGCACTAAGGGTATAATAAAATAGAATACATGCTGTGTAAGGATGATAAACCGGGCTGCCTGGTCAATGCCGAAAATCTTCATATAACTGCTTAGAAAAAGAGGATATACGGGAAGTTTATATGCTGAGCTTCCATATTTCACATCTAAAGAATAAATATGGGCTACCGTTAAATTTTCAGCAATTGACCAATCTTCGAAATGTTCCGCCTCAAAATGGTGGTATACCGAAAAGAGGATCTTGATAATAAGAACAAGGCTGTTACATAGCAGGAAAAGCTTCCAGTTTAACAGTTTTCCTATCATTTTATTTTCTGAGAAATTCTGCATATACTAATTTTGGATGAGAAAAGCAAAAATAAAAAAAGGCAGATTAAAAAATCTACCTTCTCATATATATTTTATTATTTTCTAAACTTTTTCTACCTGCATATAGCTTAATTCCATTGGAGTCTTTCTTCCGAAAATTAAAACTGAAACTTCAATTTTCTTTTTATCTTCCAGGATTTTTTCAACTGTTCCGTTGAATCCGTTGAAAGGTCCGTCGATTACTTTTACATTTTCACCTACTACAAATGGGATCTCAACATCGGTGGCAAATTCTGAAAGTTCATCCATTCTTCCCAACATTCTGTTTACTTCAGACTTTCTCATTGGAACCGGATCTCCTCCTTTGGTCAGACTTAGGAATGAAATAACCCCGGGAATATTTTTAATAATATGAGGAATTTCGCCCATAAGATCAGCTTCAATCATCAGATAGCCAGGATAGTAAGGTCTTTCTTTCGGAACTTTTTTACCGTTCCTCAATTGAATCACCTTTTCCATAGGAATAACCACCTGAGTAACGTACTGCTCAAAGCCCAAACGCTTGATTTCCGTCTCAATGTAGTTTTTCACTTTATTTTCCTGTCCGCTGATTGCTTTCAGCACATACCATTTCAATTCGCTCATTATGGGAAAATACTTTTTTGTTAATTGAACACATTAATTAGCATTCCTATTATGTTGCTGATTGCTTTAGAAAACAATTCATCAACTCCAAAAGTAAATAATGCCAAAATCACTGTCGCAATAGTCACTACAATTGTAGAAGATTGCAGATCAGCCCACTTTGGCCATTCAACTTTATGTCTGAATTCGTTATAAGAACCTTTTAAAAAATCGATAAATGAACTCATAATTTTTATTTGCACGGGCACAAGGATTCGAACCCTGATCAACGGTTTTGGAGACCGGTATCCTACCATTGGACGATGCCCGTAGATAAAGGCTTCCGTAAGTTTCCTTACGGAAGCCTTATATTTTAAGATATTAATCTAAGATTTCAGTAACCTGACCAGCACCTACTGTTCTACCACCTTCTCTGATCGCAAATCTAAGACCTACGTTAAGAGCGATTGGTTGTAACAATTCTACAGTAATTGTCAAGTTATCACCAGGCATTACCATTTCTACACCTTCTGGTAAGAAGATCTCACCTGTAACGTCAGTAGTTCTTACATAGAACTGAGGACGGTATTTGTTGTGGAATGGAGTGTGACGTCCACCTTCTTCTTTAGAAAGGATATAAACCTCAGCTTTGAATTTTTTATGTGGAGTTACAGATCCTTGTTTAGCGATAACCATACCTCTCTTGATATCGGTTTTTTCAATACCTCTTAACAATAGACCTACGTTATCACCAGCTTCACCTCTGTCTAGAATTTTTCTGAACATTTCAACCCCAGTTACAGTAGAAGTTAATTTTTCGTCACCCATACCTACGATGTCTACAGCATCACCAGTATTGATAACACCAGCCTCGATTCTACCAGTTGCTACAGTACCTCTACCTGTAATAGAGAATACGTCTTCGATTGGCATCAAGAATGGCTTATCCTGATCTCTTACCGGCTGCTCGATCCAAGTATCAACAGCATCCATTAATTCTTCTACAGTTTTCACCCACTTCTCGTCTCCGTTAAGAGCACCAAGAGCAGATCCCTGGATTACTGGAGAGTTATCTCCGTCATATTCGTAAGTAGATAATAAATCTCTAAGTTCTAATTCAACAAGCTCTAATAATTCAGCATCATCCACCATGTCAACCTTGTTCATGAAAACAACAATTCTAGGTACGTTTACCTGACGGCAAAGTAGGATGTGCTCTCTTGTTTGAGGCATTGGTCCATCAGTTGCAGCACATACTAAGATAGCTCCATCCATCTGAGCAGCACCTGTTACCATGTTTTTAACATAGTCCGCGTGACCAGGACAGTCAACGTGTGCATAGTGTCTTTTTTCAGTTTCGTATTCGATGTGAGCTGTATTAATAGTGATACCTCTTTCTTTTTCTTCTGGAGCAGAGTCAATAGCAGAGAAGTCTTTTTTCTCAGCAAGACCTTTGTTAGCTAATACGCTACTGATAGCAGCAGTAAGAGTAGTTTTACCATGGTCAACGTGACCAATAGTACCAATGTTCAAGTGTGGTTTGTTACGATTAAACGTTTCCTTTGCCATGATTTAAAATTATTTATTTATTGTTTATTCAAATTTTCGGTGTGCAAATATAATGAATTTTTAAATACCAAAACCTTTTTCTTGAAAAAAGTTTTAATATTCAAATCCAAAGAATTACAAACCATTATATTTCCATGTATTGAGAATGCAAATTTACACAATTTTCCCGATTGAAAAAATCTTTATAAAACGATTTAATAAAAAGCCTGAAATACAGATTATTTCAGGCTCCTTAATTAATATAAAATGAAAGAACGGTCAGATTTGCTCCGACTTTTTAGCTCTGTTGAATATCCAGAAAATGATCGGGAAGATAAGCAATGTAAGGGTTGTAGCCGTAATCAGCCCACCAATAATGACAATCGCCAGAGGCTTCTGAGACTCCGAGCCGATACCGGTAGATAAGGCCGCCGGCAAAAGCCCTATGGAAGCCATCAGCGCGGTCATTATCACCGGCCTGGTCCTGGCTTTCACGCCATTCAATATGGCCTGATCCAATGCCAGTCCATTTTTAACATTCTGATGAAATTCCGTGATAAGGATGACCCCATTCTGAATACAGATCCCCAATAATGCGATCATTCCCACCCCGGCCGATATTCCGAAGTTCATCCTGGTGACATGAAGGGCAATAATTCCACCGATCAATGCAAAAGGTGCGTTGGCCAATACCAGAAGCGAATCTTTCATATTTCCAAAAAGAATAAAGAGTAAAAAGAAGATCATTAAAATACTTACCGGAACCACCTGCGCCAATCTGTGAGAAGCTCTTTGCTGGTTCTCAAACTGCCCTGTCCAGGCGATGGAGTATCCGTCCGGAAGCTCAATTTTGGAAACCGCTTTTTGTGCATCGGCAATAGTACTTCCCAAGTCCCTGTCGCGAACCGAAAACTTAATCCCTATGTACCGCTTGATATCATCCCGGTAAATAAAGGCGGCGCCATTATCTTTCACGATATTGCTGATCTCTTTCAGAGGAATCATTGTACCATCCTGGGTAGGAACCATCAGGGCTGCTATATCGTTTTCATCTTTCCTGTATTCCCGGGCATACCGGAGACGGATCGGGAACTTTCTTTCCCCGTCAAACATTTCTGATGCTGTTTTCCCTCCAAATGCCATTTCCAGAACAGCCTGGGCGTCTGCGGGCATTACTCCGTACGCGGCCATCTTATCCCTGTCCAAAACCACGCTTACCTCCGGCTGACCGATATTTTTAATGATCCCCGGATCTTTCACTCCTTCAACATTCTTAACAGCTTTTAAAACTTCTTCGGCAAGTCTGTCCAGAGTATCCAGATTATCCCCATATATTTTAATCCCATTTTCAGCTTTAAATCCGGCCACAGCTTCTGCAACGTTGTCAGAAATGGGCTGAGAGTAATTAAAAGTGATTCCCTGGTAGTCTTTCAGCTTTTTATCGATTTCCTCCACTAATTCTTCATAGGTGATCTTACGCTTCCACTCTTCCCTTGGTTTAAGATTTACGGCGAACTGCACAAACCCGAACCCGTTGGGGTCCGTTCCGTCATTGCTTCGTCCGGTTTGGGCCAGTACATCGGTCACCTCAGGGAAGCTCAGAATATCTTTCTTCAAAAGATCCGCCGTTTTCAATGATTCCTCCAAAGAAGAACTCATCGGCATCTCTGCGGTGATCCAAAGGGAGCCTTCATTGAGCTGTGGCAAAAATTCTGTTCCCAGGAATTTTCCTGAAAATAATGTCAGGGTAAGAAAAGAAACAGCAATGACCAGGCTTGTTCTTTTATGTGTAAAAGTATAGCTGAATCCTTTCAAGACAACCCTGTCCCAGAAGTTCACAAAGGGATTATTCTTTTCCCTTACGTTCTTGTTTAAAAGGATGTGGGAAAGCACGGGAACGAGCGTCAGGGTGAATATCAGCGCTCCTACCAGGGCAAAGCCCAGGGTAAAGGCTAACGGTGAGAACATTTTACCTTCCACCTTCTGGAATGAGAAAATAGGGATCAGGGAAGTGATGATGATCAGTTTTGAAAAGAAAATTGCCTTTCCCAGCCCGGTTCCCGTTTGTTTGATCCATCCGCCTTTTGCAAGCTTGTTGAATCTCTCCATTCCATATTTGTGGGCTTTATGATCCAGCATTACGAAAAGTCCTTCTACCATGACCACGGCGCCATCAATAATAATCCCGAAATCTATAGCTCCCAGAGAGAGCAGGTTAGCATTCATCCCTGCCAGATTCAGGCATAGAAATGCGAACAGTAATGATAACGGGATAATGATGGAAACGATCAGTGTAGTCCTCCAGTCGGCCATGAATATAAGCACCATTACCGTCACCAACACAATTCCTTCGATCAGGTTGTGCATTACAGTATGCGTAGTAAAATCCATCAGATTGTCACGATCATAGAATGTAACAATCTTTACATCTTTCGGAAGAACCTTTTCATTAAGCTCTTTAATTTTTGCTTTTACGTTTACCAGAACTTCACGGGGGTTTTCTCCTTTTCTCATCACCACAATACCTTCCACAGTATCTTCGTGATTATTCAATCCGGCCTGCCCTACCCTTGGCATTGAGCTTTCATGAACATCGGCAACATTTTTGATCAGCACCGGGTTCCCGCTATCGTTCTGTATGGTAATATTCCCGATATCGGCAACGGATTTTACCAGACCTATTCCCCTTACCACATAAGCCTGTCCGTTTTTCTCAATGATATCACCTCCTACATTCAGATTGCTTTTAGTAACAGCGTCATAAACTTCTAATGGCGTAAGGTTATATTTATCCAGAGCTCTCGGATCGATACTTAATTCATACACTTTATCCTGACCTCCGAAAACATTGATGTCTGCCACTCCGGGCACTCCTCTCAGGGCCCTGTCAATCACCCAGTTCTGTAAGGTGAGCAATTCCCGTGAATCTTTGGTCTTGCTTTCCAGAGTATATCTGAAGATCTCACCGGTAGGTCCGTAAGGTGGCTGTACTTCAGGATCAACTTCATCGGGCAGGCTGACGGTTCTTAGCTGGTTATTAACCTGGTTTCTGGCAAAAGTATCATCTACGCCGTCATCAAAAAGAATTTTAACGATAGAAAGACCAAACATCGTTGTGCTTCTTACACTTGTCTTCTTTTGAACCGGGCTCATCGCCAGTTCAATAGGCGTGGTGACAAAACGCTCAACCTCTTCCGCGCTCCGGCCATTCCATTGGGTGATGATTACGATTTGGGTATTGGTAACATCCGGAAAGGCTTCAATAGCCATATTTTTGAAACTTATAAAACCGGAAATTACCAGAATGGCTACCCAGATAAAGGTGAATGCTTTATTTTTTAAGGAAAAAGCAATGATATTTTTAATGAATTTGTTCATGACGGTTTTTTTGATAATGGCTTAATATGAAGGTTGCAGCTTTTGAAAGCAGCAGACTTCAGATTTAAAAGAATTTCTGCAAGAGCCTTTGAAATAGTTTAAGTGTTGAGTGAGCGATAGATCAACAACTGATTGTTAGTGATTACCTGTTCGCCCTCAGACAGTCCTTCAGAAACATAAGTAGTTTCACCTACCTGTTTTAAAATTTTTATTTCTTTAACTTTAAGGTTCGTTCTGGATTTGTACACCACTACAAAGCTTCGGTTATCATCAAATATTACTGCCTTGGATGGTATGGCCAGCGCCATATTATTTTCTGAGCTGCTGACCTTTATAGTGGCCTTACTTTCCGGGATCAGCAATCCGTTGGCATTATCCAGAACCACTCTGGCCTGCATGGCATTGGTCTGCGGATCAATAATTTTGAAAATTTTATCAATCTTTCCGTAGAATATCTTGTCCGGATATGAAAGTGTGGATACCTCAGCCCGCATTCCGAGACTGATCTTATCTATGTCTGATTCATTGACATTCATGATCGCCCAGACATTGGTGGTATTGGCCACATCAAAAATATTATCGCTTCTGTCACTTCTCAGCTGCATATCCTTATTGATGTTCTTCTGAACGATATATCCGCTGATGGGAGCCACTACGCTATAAATATTTCCCTTTTGCACATTGTAGACCTTGCTTACCGCATTTGCCCTCTGCAATTGGTCCTGCGCTTTCTGAAGCTCACTTTTTGCTTCCAGAACGTCTCTTTCGGTGTTCAGCTTTCCTTCATACATTTCTTTGGCTACCCGGAAATTATTTTGAGCGACAACCAGATCTGTCCTGGCATCGCTTACATCTTTCTGAACCTCGGCCAGCTCAGTGCTTCGGATGGTAGCGAGTACCTGCCCTTTTTTCACATAATCTCCCAGCTCCGCATTCACACTCAGAACATTTCCTCCTACCAAAGGATAAACATCGATATAGCTGTTTTTATCCGCCGATATTTTTCCGTAAAAATTATAGTTATCTTCTATATATTTTTTTTCAGCTTTCGACAGGGAAATAGACTTTAGCATCGTATTGCTCAGCTCAAAGCCTTTTTTTGCCTGTGACCCCTTTTCTTCCTCTTTTTTTGAGCAGGACAGTAAAAAAAGCACCACAAATAGAGAAATGATATATTTTTTCATTTTTAATAGAAGATTTTTGTTTGTACTAATTGATTGAGCTGCTCCGCAGCCTGCATAACCCCGTTTTTCATATCATAGATCTGAAGAGCTGTTTGCCTGTAGCTTTCCATGAAATCCGTAAATTCTATAAGGCTTACATTTCCGTTTCTGAAGTTTTTTAACATCCCGCTGTAGACAAGATCAAGATTGTTAAGATCTGTGGCCTTGATTTCTGCCAATTGGTCATACTGATTTTTCCAGGTCTGATAAGCTGAGCGGACTTTGGTTTCCAGATCGAGTTTTTGATAATCCGCATTTTTCTGGCTCTGCTGAATGGCATATCCGGCCTTTTCCACATTCCCCCGGTTACTTTTCCATAAAGGCAACGGAATCCCTATCATCAGATTCACCTCATTATGAAAGGTTCCGCCATTCTGATCCCATCCGGCTCCCACATTCAAATCCGGGACGTTCAGAGATTTCTGCCATTGGGCATATAGCTTATTGTTATCAATCAGTTTCAGATAATATTGATAATCCGCATTGTTTTCAAGCGCTTTTCTTTTCAATTCTTCTTCATCCCCGAATGGCTGCGCCGTAAGGATGTCTTTGGTTTCAGCTTCGGAAAGCTGCGGTTCAATATCTTCTGTAACTCCCGTTAATACTTTAAGATTCTGTTCAAATTCAAGAATATTTTTACTGATCCCGAGCTTGTCATTATTGAGCTGGATAACAATGCTTTGCAGCCTTACCTCATCTTTAAGAGAAACGTTTCCTTTAGCAGCCTGGATTCTGTAAGCATTTAAAAGGTCGTTCATATATCCCAGTTGCTTCTCCGTGTTATCCAGCTTTAATTTCTCATAATAAAGGTTGAAATAAGTTGACCGGAGCTGGGCTTTAAGGTCAACCATCAATTGGGAGAACTGAAGCTGAGCCAGCTCTTTATTGGACCTTGCGAAGGCAATCTCATTTTTCTTTTTGCCGCCCATGTATATGAGCTGCGTTATTTGCGCCCCTTTGGCATGCCCGATATCAAATACTTTTTTATCGTCCGGATTATATGCATTCACCTGTCCGCTCAGTTGCGGAAGCTCCCAGATTTTAGCCTGTAAGATGTCTGCATCAGCCATGCTGATGTTATATTGTCCGGCAAGCAGTTGAAGATTATTCTTCTGGAAAGCTTCTTCACAATCCAAGAGTGACATCTGCTGCTGTGCAGTTCCCAATGAAGAAACCATGATAAATAGTCCTGCAACTTTGTTCATCGCTCAAATTTTGAGACAAAATTGCCTTAATACAATTAAAACGAACTTAAAGGATGCTTAAAAAAAAATTAAATTTCTATTTTTTGAAAATAACGCTGAATTTATTGGTATTGGTTGAAGGAGACGAATAGATGATCCTGGCACCATGGTATTCAAGGATCCTTTTCACAATTCTAAGACCGAGCCCGGAACCTGAAATATTCTGGGCATTACTTCCTCTGGCAAAGGCTTCAAATAATTTAGCCTGCTCTTCTGCAGGAATAGTATCTCCATGGGAAATAACATCAATTTTTACTTCTGAGGCTGTCTCGGTGATCAAAACATCTGCCCTGGTATCATAAGAATATATGGCCGCATTTTTTAATAAATTGATGAATACGATATCCAGCAAAGACTGGATGCCGTTGATGGTAAGAAAAGCATTTTCCGAGGTATCTTCAGAAATCAGAAAATCCATTTTAAGGTTCGGATAGCTTTTTTCCACAATTTCAAAAGATTCAAAAATCACCTCATCAATTCTCACCTCTTCGTAAAGACTCTGAATATTTTCTTTATCGAATTTGGTAAGCAGCAACAGGGAATTGGTAAGATCGGACAGTTGGTATACATCCTGCAGGATCTGCTTCAGAGATGATAATGTGTCCGGAGAATGCTGTTCAAGCTTGATCAGATTCTCCAGTTGAAAGGCCATTCTTGTGATGGGTGTCCTGATTTCATGGGAGGCGCTTGCGGTAAAATCTTTCTGAGACTGAAACACGTCATTTAATCTGATGATCATCGTATTGAAAGAATTGGCAAGAACACTTATTTCATCATTGGACTGCTGCACGGGGATCTGGGTTGTCAGTTTATGAGCGGTAACCTCTGATATTTCTTTGTTCAGCTCTTCCAGGGGACGAAGAAACTGCCCCATAAAATAATAGCTGAAAAAACCGATAAGAAGGGTACTCATTACATAAGCCGTAATGAGGAGGTATTTCAGATAGGCGAGCTTGGATTTTCCGTTTGTATCAAAAGCTTTTGTAAGAATATAATAGTTTTGGCCCTTGATGGTCCGCAGTGCCGCATAGATTTCAGGTACTGTCTTTTCACTGTAAATAACTTTCTTCTCATCAAGCTCTTGCAACAGGGAGTTGTCCCAGCTGACGTTCCTGTCTTTTATAGTACTGTAAATCAATTCCTTTCTGGCATTAAAGATCAGTATTGTCTCATTCAGAAGGATATTATCAGAATTTTCATTAAAGAAAATTGGTGCTTCTTCTTCAAAGTTTTTAGATTTTGAAATAAAATGGGTGGTGAACTCCAGTCTTTGGCGGAACCGTTCTCTAAACTCATCCCTTCTGAAATCATTAAAGGACATATAGATCACTACCATTACAATACCGAACAGCAATGAAAAGGCAATACTGAGATTGAGCGCTATCTTTCTTTTTAAAGACATTTACAAAGGGCTTAAATAATACCCGAAACCGGAGCGTGTATGAATGAGCTTTACTTTGAAGTCTTTATCAATCTTCTTTCTTAAAAAGTTGATATAAACTTCCACAGTATTGGTATTGGTATTAAAATTATGTTCCCATACGTGCTCTGTGATCTGTTGTTTGGATACTGTCCTGCCCTGTGCTTCAGCCAGATAGGCCAGCAGCTGAAATTCCTTTAAGGTGAGGGCTATCTCATTACCTCCACGGTAAACTTTCTGCTCTGTTTTATTGATAATCAGATCATCTATGCGGACGATATCCTGGTCCGTATTATCTGATGTTGCCTTTCTTCTCAGAAGGGAATTGATCCGTAAGAGCAGCTCCTCAAACTGGAAAGGCTTCACCAGGTAGTCATCAGCCAGTCTGGTAAAGGCATCCTTTTTATCGGAAAGATCCCCATAGGCTGAAATGATGATGATGGGGGTGGTTTTATCAAAAGAACGGATGGTCTGGCACACATCCAAACCATTGATCTTCGGGACATTGATATCCAGGAGATACAGATCGTAAGAGCCGTTTTTAATCTGGCGGAGAAAGGTTTCCCCGTCGTAGATTTTATCACAGGTAAAATGGTTGGATTCCAAAAATTTACAAAGCTCTGCCGAAAGAATAAGGTCGTCTTCCAATAAAAGAATATTCATCAAAAATTATTTTATACGAATTTAATGAAAATTTCTGGCAAAAAAATATCCCGAAGGAAATTCGGGACAGTGGAGCCAATATCGGGATTTGAACCCGAGACCTCTTCCTTACCAAGGAAGCGCTCTACCCCTGAGCTATATCGGCAGGTATGAAAAAAAATCATACTGACAGCATGATTTTTGTTGAGCGGAAGACGGGGGTCGAACCCGCGACATTCAGCTTGGAAGGCTGACGCTCTACCAACTGAGCTACTTCCGCAATTTTGTTTCCAAAATTATTGGTAACGCTGTGCAAACTTAGCAAAATCCTTTTAAATCTGCAACTTTTTTATTCTAATATAAAATGTGGGGAGAGCAGGATTCGAACCTACGAAGCCGAAGCAACTGAGTTACAGTCAGTCCCATTTAGCCACTCTGGAATCTCCCCTCATGTTTATATAAAATGAGCCTCCAGAGGGATTCGAACCCACGACCCCGAGATTACAAATCACGTGCTCTGGCCAACTGAGCTATGGAGGCATTTTTAAAGGACTGAAAGCCGTTGAGAAACTCTACCCTACGCTATATCAGCTGTAAAAAAAAATCACGCCCTGTGGTGTGATTCTGTTGAGCGGAAGACGGGGGTCGAACCCGCGACATTCAGCTTGGAAGGCTGACGCTCTACCAACTGAGCTACTTCCGCAATTTTGTTTCCAAAATTATTGGTAACGCTGTGCAAACTTAGCAAAATCCTTTTAAATCTGCAACTTTTTTATTCTAATATAAAATGTGGGGAGAGCAGGATTCGAACCTACGAAGCCGAAGCAACTGAGTTACAGTCAGTCCCATTTAGCCACTCTGGAATCTCCCCTCATGTTTATATAAAATGAGCCTCCAGAGGGATTCGAACCCACGACCCCGAGATTACAAATCACGTGCTCTGGCCAACTGAGCTATGGAGGCATTAAAAAAAAGAATTCAAAAGATCACTGTTCCTTTTTGCGAGTGCAAATATAGAACGGATTTTTTGAATTCTCAAATTTTTCAATGTTTTTTTTAAACTTTTTTTCTAGGCCATTTCTTTTTTCTTGATTAATAGCTTTTTAGCAGTATCAACACAAAGGTCTAAACTTTCTTCAAAAGTTGTAGTAGTTTTTTTTACGACAATATCGTCTCCCGGAACCGCTAAAATGATCTCGGCAGTTTTGTTTGCTCTGTCCGAGTTATTTTCTAATTTCAGGAACACTTTACATTCCTGAATTTTGTCATAGAAAGTATCCAGTTTGTTTACTTTTTTGTTAATGTGTGCTTCCAGTGGTTCATGAGGAGTTAAACCAATTGATTGTACTGTGATCTTCATAATTCATCTTTTTTTGAAGCTCGAGGGTGAGCTTGATTAAACACTTTTTTCAATTGTTCAATATTGGCATTCGTATAGACTTGAGTACTGGCAAGACTGGAATGTCCCAATATTTTTTTTACTTTGGAGATCTCCGCCCCATTATCCAAAACATGCGTAGCAAAGCTGTGTCTTAGAATATGAGGACTTCTTTTTTGCTTTGATGTTATAAGACTAAGGTACTTATTAACTACCACATAAACAAATTTTTCAGTGAGTTTTTTTCCTTTCTTATTCACAAAAAAGAAGGCTTTATACTCTTCCTGTGGCTGCCTTAGTTTCAGATAACTTCCAAGCATACCGGACAACTCACCGGATATGGGAATCACCCTTTCCTTATTCCCTTTTCCAATGATTTTTATTTCGTTTCCGCTTAAGTCTACATGCTCAAATATCAGGCCACAAAGCTCGGATTTACGGATCCCCGTCTGATACAGAACTTCCATGATGCATTGCTCCAGTACATCATAGGCTTCTTCAAAAACATGGTCTGTAAGAACCTGCATCTCTTCTTTAGATATAGGGATCTGTTTTTCGGGATAAAATTTCAGGGAAGTGATCCCTTCTGTAGGCGCTACCTCAATCTCTCCTATTTTTAACAGAAAAAGATAAAAACTGCGTAATGAAGACAATTTACGATTGATACTTCTTTTGGAAATATTATTTTCACTGAGCTCAACAATAAAATTTCTGACCATCTTCTTGTCAGCCCTGGAAATATCTCCTGAAGATTCCGTCTTGAGACAGAAATACGAAAAATCCTCAAGATCTTTTTTATAGCTCGTTATGGTATGAGGGGAATACCTCTTTTCGAATTGTAAATATTCTAAAAATTTATCCAACATTACATTTGGAGTATAAATAAAAAATCCACTCCTCAAATATAACTATTTAAGAAGTGAATTTAGTATGTGATTAAGAAAATTTTTCTTAAGCTTGCTCTTCTTTGCTAAGAGCTCTTTGTTTATGAGCAGCTTTCAATCTCGCCTGTCTCAAAGTTACAGAAGGCTTGATAAACTGTTGTCTGGCTCTCAACTGACGAACCGTTCCGGTTTTGTCAAATTTTCTTTTATATTTTTTTAATGCTCTATCGATGGATTCACCATCTTTTACAGGAATTATTAACATATTTTACATCTCATTTTGGACTGCAAAAGTATGCATTTTTTTTTAATTTGCAAAAATTCTATCACATAATAATAGAAATTTTCCGGATTTGATCAGTTAATCATACTATTTAAGATCTTACATCTATTCTGAATGATTGACTATGATCATATTCTCACCAAATAAAGCTTATTTAAAAAAGCTATGGCCTTACGTTAACTATTTTTAAACAAAATCCCTATCTTTGCATTCACTTATCGGGGGTTGACTGGTTTCGACAGCAAGACCAATGGATAAGTAAGCATGCAGAGAACCGTAGCGCGATCTCTATAATCCCTTGCTACAAGAATTTAACTGGCAACGAAGAGTTCGCTCTTGCAGCTTAATAATCGAAGTATAGTAGATTCAAGCGTTTTCCCGAAGATTTAGTAAGGAAGCAAGATACTCCACAAATGCTCTGTTCTGCGGCGTTTGATCCTGGGGTATAGGAATGCAGAAATAAGGCTTTAGATGCTTCGGCTAAAGCACGAAAACCTCAGAAGATAAGCTGAAAGTTGGGCGTCTGCTCTCTGCTTTCAGTCGAAAACCAGTAGCAGAATAAGCATGTAGAAAGCTTATGTATTGCTTGTTTGGACGAGGGTTCGAATCCCTCCAACTCCACTTTTTAAGCTAAAGAGAATTTGTAAATTATTGATTTTTAAATAATTACATTTTCTCTTTTTTATTTTTGTACCCAAAGTTGTACCCGAATTTTTGAAATGTACTTTTTTAAATCTGCCTGAATTTAATTAAACTTATTTGAACTTTAAGAATACAATAAGTTATTATAATAATGCAAATATATTACGATTTAAAATAATGTCCGTTACTTTCAAAATAATCAAACATTATACTTCGTTCTGTTGCTTCCCAATCAATCATAACAAAACTCGGGAGATTGAACGGTATATCATTTTCATATAAATATTCCACGAACTCAATATCATTTGCATATTCACCGTAATAGAAATTATTTACATATTCATAGATACTTTGGAAGTCAATTATACCTAAACAATCTGTACAAGCCTCGAAAACTTCAATATCATACTCAGATTCATTTATTTGCTCGGCAATGTTGTAAATTTCGGGAGATAAAAAACTTTCCCCTATCAATCCCAATTTTTCAAATAGAGAACACCCCTCATAATCGTTTAGCATAAATTCAGGGTCGGATTCATCTTTGTGCAGTTCTCTCATTGCTTCTAGTAGCTCGTCATAATCCGAATAATCTGAAAGGTTAAGCCATTTGCCAGACAGGCTTGAATTATTGTACTTAGCGTACGTTGAAACATAGATACTAGCAGTATCAAGACAATTTGTTAACTTTGTCATGTTAATAAGTTTTAGGTATGTTAAAATTTATTGATGCGCCTAGTTGTGTTCGAGACAGCTAGGCATTTTTGTTTTTATATTGAACCTTGTACACAAAGAAACAAGGCTAAAAGTAGCTTGTAAAGATATATAAATATACAACAAAAAGCCCATAAATACAAGTATTTTAGGCACTTTTTACTCAAAAAATCAATACTTTTTCAGGTAAGTTAAAAACTTTTTAACCACTCCGAGCGAAACAAAACAAAAAACAGTCGTCAAAAACCTAAAAACGTTGGTAGGGGCGGTTGGAAAAAACGTATCGACCTATATCCACTCTTTGTATAGTAGGGATTGTCGGGATGCCTATATGAAAATTTTGATATTTGACATAGGGGGTACATTTTATACTAAAATTTGACGGGGTTGGCGTAAATAGTAGACCAAGTATTATACATTTTCCCTGTAAGTCCGCTAAAAAAAATATCACTTAACTAAAGTACCACAAACCGTTTACCATAGTTTCTCAAAATATAGATTTAGAGTAGATAGTCGCAATAGTTTTGGGGTAAATCGGCAGATAATATATTGACAAAATCACGTCTACAAAAAATCTATTTTTTCTACGCCCAGACCAAACCGTAAAGATTACTTACCACAGCCTTTAAGTGTAATAGCCACGACTTTATCTGACAGTTATATCAAATTAAATAACTTTAAAAC
>NZ_JBGCUR010000019.1:0-69908 GCF_041361455.1 Chryseobacterium gossypii
TGATCATGATCTGCCAGGTCCAGAAGTGGATCCAGGACAGCGTATCGCTGTACATTCTTGTCTTTAAAAGCCTTTGCATGCTGTAATAAGCGCCACAAAAGAAAGAATTGCAGACAAAAGCAAAAATTACGGCACTGGTATGCAGCATTCTGATCCTTCCGAATCCCATTGCGCCCTGGGTATTAATAAGCCCCTGAATATTTCCGCTTCTCAGACTCTGGATAGTGGTATCATCTGTACCGAATAAAAATTCAGGTAATTCCGGATAGAAAAGCATTAAAGCGGCTGTAAGGCCCAGCAGGAATCCTATAAGCCCGAATACGATAGTAGCATACAAGAATGCTTTGACAATAGAATTGTCATAATTAAATTTCTGCGTCTCCATAATTCCAATTATTGACTGAAGTGATATTTTTTCTTCACCGGGAATCTTTCAATTACGGTGATACAAAATATCATATAAGTGTATAATGTTTTGCCAAAGGTATTTATTAACTTTGTGAGAGTCTATTAGATATACTTCTAAATTATACGGAAAACCACTAAAAGCAAAAGGGATGAAAATATGCAGCCAAAACATCAGAAAAGTCCGCAGGAGTAAGGATCTTACTCAGGAATATATGGCATTTGAAATGGGAATTTCCCAGAAAGCTTATTCGGATATAGAAAACGGGAAAGTGAAAATCAATCTGGATATACTGAAAAAGATCTCCGGGATCTTAGATATAAAGCCTTCCGATATCTGCAGTATTTCGGACCAATGCGGTTTAAATGATTACGAAAATAAATATCACGAGCTTTTACATTACATGAAGCAGAATAATATTTCTGTTCCTAAGGAATATTTAGAATAGGCAATACTGATGACCATTTTATATGCCTTTATCAGTGAAGAGAAACATCAGGAGCTCCTCAGCAGGTATCTGAATGCTTTTCCCGGGGACTTTAAAGAGAAGATTCTGAGTTATAGGAGGTGGCAGGATGCCCAGTTGTCCTTATTGGGGAGGGTTCTTCTGAAACATGGATTAAATACCTATTACAATATAAATGAATCTGATGTTGAGCTGCTGCCTGACAACAAGCCGGTTTTAAAAGGACAAAAGATTCATTTCAATATATCCCATTCCAAAGATCTGGTGGTGTGTATCATAGCAGATTTTCCGATAGGTATTGACGTGGAGTTTTTAGATGCTGATACAAATTATCTGGATTTCCAATTTCAAATGACTGCCGGTGAGTTTGATAAAATTCAAAATTCTGAAGATAAAACTAAAAGCTTATTTACATACTGGACACAAAAAGAGGCCGTCATAAAAGCCCACGGCAGCGGAATGATGATCCCTTTGGATTCTTTTGAGGTTTCAGAAGGTGAATGCATGATCGACGGGGAAAAATTCTTTGTAAAAGATATTTTTATCAGCGAAAAGTATCGCGGTTGTATAGCGTCCAATAATGCCAAGATGAAGGATGAAGTGATCGTTTCGGAGCATTTTGCGATATAAAATAGCTATAAATAATGTTATATGTGACCGTTAGAAAGCGGCAATAAATCATAGTGTGGTGATATTTTTCATGTATTTTTTTGCCATTCCAAAATTAACATATATCTTTACGGCGAGAAAAAATTATCAAACACATGATTAACACAATGAAAAAGAATGTATTACTGATAGCCCTCAGTTTTAATGCGTTTTGCTATGCTCAGATTGGGATTAAAAAAGATAATCCCCATTCCAGTGCCGATCTGGAATTAGGATCGGAAAACAAAACCCTTCTTTTAAACAGAGTTGCCAATACGAATGCTGTCCCAAATCCTGTTGATGGAATGATGATCTATGATCAATCCGAAGAATGCGTAAAAGCATATCAGGCCGGGAAATGGTCTAAATGTCTTGGAACATCAACCCTTAAAACATCAAGCCCGCTACACTCTCTATCCCTGTCATGTTCCTCCGCTACACTTTCACCTGCTCCAAAGGTAGGCCAGCCTTATAAAGGAATGTTGGTCATTCCTTATACAGGAGGAGACGGGAGCTCTTACCAGCCACAAAGCATCCAGGCAAACGGATTAACCGCAGAGCTGGCTGTGGGGAACTTCGTAAGAGGAAACGGAAGTCTGCAGTACTCCGTTACAGGAATCCCGGATAAAGCAGGCAATATAACTTTCAATGTTAATATTGCTGGAAAAACATGCTCGGTTACTTCAAAGTAAGCTGGAAATTTCTGATAAATCATCCTTCATACAGAGCTATTGTATAGCATTATAGGAGACAACTTCCTGAATCTGTTTACGGGTATTAAGCCTAAATGGCACCTCAGACTGATCTACGGGTTAAGCTATGCCGATCTATGGAGATGTCTTAGATAATCCCTCCCGTGTTTACATAATGAACAGTAAGAAATTATGAATAGAACAATATCAGCAAAACCACAGATATTTTTATTACATTATGCAGGTGGTGACAGGAATTCTTTCCGTCCGATGATCGAAAGCTTACAGCCTTTTTACCAGGTGGAAACACCTGAACTTCCAGGCAGAGGAGAGCGGATGACCGAATCTTTCCTAACGAATAAAAAGGAAGCCGTATCTGATCTGCTGAACCAGATCAAAAATGCAAGGCAAAAGGAGGTTCCGTATTTAATTTACGGGCATAGCATGGGAGCCATATTGGGACTTGAAATTTGCCATGCCATGGAAAGTACGGACCCCGTCAGCTATTTTGTTCCTACGGGATATCCCGGGCCAGAAATAAAAAATAACCCGCCCATTGCCGGATTGCCAAGAGCGGAATTTTTCGCTGAAATAAGAAAGCTGGGCGGCCTGTCAGATGAATTGATGGAATATGAAGAGTTATTGGACTTTTTCGAGCCTGTACTCAGGGCAGACTTCGGATTGCTGGAAAGCAAGGATAATGTACCGTTCAGTGAAAAGATACAGACCCCTGTTTTTGCAGTCATGGGAAAGAATGAGCAATATTCATCTCATATAAGAAACTGGGAGAACTATACCGATGCTGTCTGCGAATGTCAGATAGTGAATGGTAACCATTTTTTTATTAATCAAAACTTCAATTACCTTGCGCGGATGATTAAAAATCTTATGAGCCCTGTCACGGCGGATTATAAGCATTATTCGTTTTAAGAAAGTACTGTTGCCGGATTAGGGTTCATTATTAAGCCCTGGAATAGGTAGGGTATGTCTAAACGACTTTTGCTTTGCGGATGATCTTTGCCAATAATGCAGGAAAGAATCTCTTAAGATAAACTCCCAATACTTCCCGGCCGCCTATTGTCTTCTGATTTTTCCGTTTTTCAACGGCTAAAAGCATTTTTTTTGCGAAAATATCAGCGGGCATGCCTTTCATGGTGGCATCATCCATTGTTCCCTGTGGTGAGCCGTTTCCCGTAACAGCATGTATGGAAATATTGGTTTGTATAAAGCCGGGGCAGATAATGGTTATCAGAATATTGTCTTTGTATAATTCTGCACGTAAGGCATCAAAGAATCCATGTAATGCATGTTTGGCAGCTGCATAGCCACTTCGCATAGGGGCTCCGAATATTCCCATAAGACTTGATACAACAGCGATCTGGCCACCGCCATTTCTGATCATATAGGGAATCACTGCTTTGGTCAATGCCACAGTTCCGATGAAATCGGTATCCATCAGGCGCTTGTCTACCTCTATATCCGTTTCCATGGCTAAGGAACGCTGTGATAGTCCTGCATTGTTAATAAGAAGATCAACCTTTCCAAACCTTTCTATTGCTTTGTCTGCCATATCAGGCATATCTTTATAATTCATCAGATCCAGAGAGATCACTGCATACCGGTCAGCGTTAAGGCCTGATTTCTCGGCAACGGAATACAGCTCTTCCCTTTTCCGGGACGAAAGGATAATTTTTGCGTTGCTATTCATGGCCAGTTCTTTAACCAGAGCTTTCCCAATCCCTGATGATGCCCCGGTCATCCAGATCACTTTATCATTAAAATAATTTTCCATCTTGTAATTTTATAGATCTGAATGTTTTTCCTTAAGCATTGCAATATATTTTCCCGCTTTCATTCCCGAGAAAATGCACCCGCCGAGGAATGTCCCTTCCAAAGCACGGTAGCCATGCATTCCGCCGCCGCCAAATCCTGATGCTTCCCCGGCAGCATATAGTCCTTCAATGATACTATCATCATTCCTTAGGACCTGTCCGTTCAGATTGGTTTTTATCCCGCCCAGAGTTTTTCGGGTCAGGATGTTAAGGCGTACAGCTATTAAAGGACCGTTTTCCGGAGCCAATATTTTATGTGGGGCCGCAACGCGTCCAAGCTTATCACCAAGATAATTCCGGGTATTCCGGATATAGTTCACCTGAGTATCTTTTGAGAATGGATTATCCAGTTCCCTGTCCCTGGCTTCAATCTGTGACTTTATTTTCTCATAATCCAGAAGATAATCCCCGGAAAGTATATTCATTTTATCAACCAGGTCTTTCAGATTATCCGATACTATAAAGTCCTTACCATGCTCCTTAAATGCTTCTACGGGACCAGGTGCTTTTTTGCCAAAGATCCTTTTCAAAAAAAGAAGGTAATCTCTATTGGTGATATCCGGATTTTGTTCAGAACCTGAAAGAGCAAATTCTTTTTTAATGATTTTCTGGGTCAGAATAAACCATGAATAAGAATGCCCGGTATCCTGTATATATTTCAAAGTTCCCAATGTATCAAAGCCGGGATATAGAGGAGCGGGAAGACGGTTCCCCCGGGCATCGAACCAAAGGGAAGAAGGTCCCGGTAAAATTCTGATGCCATGATTGGGCCATATCGGATCCCAATTCTGCAAACCTTCCGTATAATGCCACATCCTGTCCTTGTTGATGATATGGCTTCCGGCCTTTTCTGCAATTTCGATCATTTTTCCATCTACATAAGCTGGAACTCCGCAAACCATATGTTGTGGTGCATTACCCAGCCTTTCAGGCCAGTTTTTACGTACCAGCTCATGATTGGCACCAATGCCTCCGGATGCTATAATGATATGAGAAGCGGAATATTCAAACTGTGATATTACATTTCTATTGGTAGCAGCACCTCTTTCCTGGTTGTCATTTTCCAGGATATCACCTTTCAGGCCTTTTATTTTTCCATGCTCTGTTATCAGCTCTGTGACCCTGTGCCTGAATTTCATTTGCAGTAAACCCTTTTCTTTTGCCTCATATGCTTTCTCTACAAAAGGTTTTACCACTCCTGTGCCTGTACCCCAGCTTACATGAAAACGGGGCACTGAATTTCCGTGGCCGTCAGCTGATCCGTCACCTCGTTCTGCCCATCCTACCATAAACATCAGCTTGATTCCAAGTCTGGAAATGTAATTGTATTTTTCACCTGCGGCAAACTTTAAATACGCTTTAGCCCATTGACGGGGCCAATAATCCTCCTCGCGGTCAAAACCGGCAGTGCCTTTCCAATCCTGCAAAGCCAGTTCATAAGAATCTTTGATTCCCATTTTCCGCTGTTGGGGAGAGTTGATCAGAAACAAGCCTCCAAACGACCAGAATGCCTGTCCGCCTATATTTTGTTCTGTTTCCTGGTCCAGCAGCAGTACCTTTTTCCCTGCATTGGTTATTTCCATAGCAGCAGTGAGTCCCGCTAATCCGGTTCCTATAATAATGGCATCGGGTTGGAATTTTTCTGACATTTTACTGGAATATTTTATATAAAAGTATAAAATATTTACATTTAATAGATTCCTCTGAAAAAGAATTGTGAAGTTTCTGTATCTTTCTGAAGATATCCATGCTAAATCATTTAGATGCGAGAGCTTGTTAAATCAAATTAATTTTATTAAATGGGTAATGAGTACGGACTCATTTCAACTATAAAATGCTTGAGATTTACAAACGGATAACGAGGATGACCCCTGTATGGAATCTCTGTAAGAAATATCTTTCGGATATTCACATTGTGGATGAAGATATATCAAAATGGAAAGATAGGAAATACTCATGATCTGGTTTATAGAGCAGTTTGGTATAAAAAAAGTTTTGTTTTAAGCTTCAGTTTTTCAGTTTTTTCGGATGATCTGAAAAACTGAATTTCATTTTAAACATTTTTTTGGATCGGATTTAATGCATTATTGTTGAAACAATTTCTATAAAAGATAAAGATGCACTTTCTAATGTTCTACAAGATGTAAAATAAATCCTCCCATCAATGACGAGAGGATTTTGTATTTATTTAATCTAACTAGATTATTTTAAATTCTTGCCCTTCTTTAAGCTTAATAATATCTTGTAATAAATCTTCACCTATCGTGTTTAAATCAAAGGTAAAAGCTTGATAGGTTTTATCTTCTATAAGCGATTCATTAAGTTCTTGTATAGGAAGGTTTACATTATTATTTATCACTAAACTATTTGAGTTATTAATACTCTTTTCATCAACATTTTTTATTATTCCTGCTATAACTAATTTTTTCTTATAGTTTAAAGTAAAAACTCTTTTAATTATAAAAACTCCCATATTATTTTAGTTTTTGTGCATTTTTTTCAGCAAAGTCAAAAGCTGCTTTAGTTTCACCACTTACCGCTCCTTGTGTAACATTTTGTCCTTTCAGATTACTCGTATTTAATCTATACAATTCATGTAATATAGTTTTTCTTAATTCTAAAGGAGAGCTAAAGGCATCTTTACCAAGAACAAAGGCATTTTCTTCGAAAAGTGTAAGACCTGACATTGGAGCTTCGGGTTCAACAACAATCGTTCTTCCACCTATTTTAACTTCCTGACCAGTTCCTAACTCAGAAATTTTCTTAACAGTCCTGTTTTGGAATTGCTGATTTTGATATAACTATTATCAGCCCATGTATTAGGTTGTATCAAGTATTTCCGTGTACTTGGATTCTTTTTCTTTTTTGCTTAGATCAGGATTATTGTATATTCTGTTAAAATCCAATATAGGATTCCATTTGATGATGTTTTTCATAATTGCAAGATAAAAAAAAACCTTGACCGTTTACAGTCAAGGCTACTATATAAATTTATATTATAATATTTATTTATTGTTTTGTAAAAATCAAATCTTTTGTTTCAGGTAAGTAAATTGTTGTATCTAAAGTGGAAGGACATTGACTTTCTGTTGTGGTAATATCATTTGGACGATATTCCCAAGAAAGTTGTGTGGTATTAACTTTTTTTAATATTATTTTACCCCATCCTACACTACAATTTGTACCAGCATAGTTAAATGATACCTTAGTGCCATTTTCTGTTACCCATAAACTGTAAATAGTATGCAGTAAATCTGGTTGAAAAACTTTATTTTGTGTATCTTGTAGAACAGCTCCAGAAGAATTCTTTATGATGTATCTTATAGATAAAATATCTTTATAAATCTGTTTTCCCCTAGTGTTGAAAAGTTTATCATTTTCTTTAGAAATAAAAAGAGTAATTTGATTACCATTATATGTAGCTGAGTATGTACCCGTAAAAGATTGAAGTTCATTATTTGTGTCCTTTAAGTGTGATAAATTAGGAATATTATCTATTGATGTTAATAATGGGAATGTCTGCTGAGCTTTACAAGATATGATATTCAGCATTATTAATATAAGAGCTATTTTATATACTATTTTCATTTTTTTATTTTTTATAGATTAATTTTATGGACATGGTGTTGCTGTAATTGAGCCTGAACTATCTTTTGTCACATTATATACTGTTCCATTAGGCTCTACACGTTGAAGGACTACTCTGTTATCAAGTCCCATATTTGTCAAAGTATCAAAAAACAATTTTTCTAATCCTTTTTCATTCAAATCGCCTGCTGAATTAATATAAGTACTCCCGTTTAAACTGGTATTAGCTAATTCGCTTTCTTTAGTTTGATAGTCATTCTTAAACTGTGCCATTTGTTCAGGTGAATATACAAAATTTCCTAATTCTGTTCCTGTACCTACATAACGTATTACATAATGTATTTCTTTTTTTCCGCCAGGGCAAGTATTGCACCATTCTGCTGCAATCATTCCTAAATAAGCATTTCCTACTCCATCATTTATACTTTGTGCCGCTGCAAAGCCAAACAATGAATATGCTATATCTGGTGGTGAGAACATGTGTATTCCTGTTGCAGTATGATTATGGTAGCCACCATAACTATCTGTCACATCATTAAAAACAACTTGGTGTGCTGAGTTTACATCTGCGGGAACTACTGTTCCGTCTTTTTTCTCTTTAAAGCCTGTTTCGCCCGCATTTATATTACTCAGTGTTTGTAATGCCTGTGATTTTATATTAGCAATGCCCTGTTGAACATTAGGCCTGTTTAACATGCTCTTGCTATTTTCACAAGGATTTTCAGGCTCTTCAGAGTCAGGAAGTCCTCCACTTCCAGGATAATCATATCCTCCTCCATCACCAAAGCTTCCTCCTTCACATGTGCCATCAGGAAGTACCACTCCCAGACATTGGTCCATCTGTTGATTGGTGCAGGTTGTTACATTGTGGCTTTCCCAATGCCCAGCACCAGAGCTAGGATCAGGATTACTTTCATCATCAGGATACCATGTCGAAACGGTTTTAGTTACACAAACCAGCTTATTCAATGCATTACTTATCTGGGTGTTTGAAGCCTTCTTGACGTTCGGGGAAATTAGGCTTTGAAAAAAATCAATATCATTCTGGGATGATGTATAAATGAAGTATATTTTTTTACCATGTCTGGGAACCTTCAAAACGGAAATAACTTTTCCCATATTGGTCACAGGCACCATTAAATAACTTTCATCAAAATGGTCCATAGTCATGGCATAATCCCAAAGGGGAACTCCATTTCCTTTTTTGATCTGGGTTTCATTTTCAAAATAAACCTGCATGACATTTTTAATATACTTTTCATCCTCTTTCCAGAGGCTTTTTGAGCTATATTCTTTTGATTGCGGATCAGTTGCTGAATAAAGTTCGTCATGAACACAGGAATATAAGGATGTTGCAAATGCTATTAGCAAAAACAGCCTTAAAATATTCTTTTTTCTCATAGTTTTTTTTGATTTTGTAAATTAAATAATATTTTTTGAAAATGTGCTTTCATTTTATTAGTTTTTTTAACACTACAAATCTAAATATTTGTAGTGACAAGACTTGACGTGTTTTCCTGATTTTTTTTCCCATAATAAATGTAAGTGAATTTATAGTAATATAATAAAATATATAAGATTGTATATATATTGGTACTATGTAGCAGATTTTCTGTTAGCCCCTCTGTTCATCAGTTTTTACGAAGATAAAAACAACCTTGACCGTTTGGGGTCAAGGCTGATGTTGTTGTTAAAGCTTTATCAAATCTATCCAAGTCCCGTTGCTGTACCATTGAATTTGGGTAGCTGAAACTTTCCTGAACTCATAATGTTGTGTTACTCCTGAATTATTAAATTTTATATCAAAAATATACAGTGACGAAGTATTAGAAGTTTCATCAACACTTCCGCCATAAGGATGTGCTTTGATTAATCCTGTATGACTAATTTCACTACCTGATGCCAATGAGATAAAATCTGAATCAGTAAATCTAAACAGTTTATTTGTGATCGTACCGTTACTTACCGCCCAACTATCCTGAATCCATGCCGGAGGATGAAAATATTGAGTTGTTGCAGGTGTTTGCTGATTGTTTGGTGTGTCATCATCACTGCTGTTAGAACAGTTTACGGTTACTAATGATAATGTAGCTGTAAGCAGTAATACTAAAAATAGTTGTTTGTTCATAATGTTTTACCGTTTGTCGGTAAACTTATTTTTGTTCCGAAAGGTATTGGTACATGTGCCTACGGGTGTTGTTCGGGTGTTATACGTTCCGCTTACAATAAGTTTTCCATCATTGTCAATATTTGGTGTGCTTAAAGTGGGAATGTATGAGAATGTGCTAAAATGCTCTATTGCAAAAACGGCCAAAATTGCCAATACAAAAACTAAGATAATCGAATCTAAAATGTTGTGGTCTATCTGAATAGTTTTCTTTCCATTCTGTTATTGGTTTTTGAGTTGTGTAATCATTTCCATGAATATTTGGAAGTAATCCGAGTTTCTCATAAATGTTCCCGGATATATTGTTGATATTTTTTCGGTACATTTCGTAATAGGCTTCTGTACCATATTTGTGGTCTGCATAAGCCGCATTGATACAGGCTTGCCGCAGGCTGTTTTCGCCATAAATTGAGATATAACCAATGGAAATACCTCTCTACCGTCTTTGAGTGTGATTTTGTCTAGTCCATAGCTTCGGAGTTCACGGTACTTGTTGAGATAATTCGTTTTAGAAAGATTGTTGCAATCAAATTTTTCCTGTGAGAATACTGTTATATCTAAGAACAGTATGAGAGAAATAAGACTTTTTTTTTAAATGGAAATACAATGGTTCAATTTTAGACAGTGGAACTAATTTAATTAAAAAATGTAAAATTGGAAATATTGGCAGCCAAAAAAGTAGAGTAGGACAACTTAGACTTTAACCCCGCATTTTGCCAAGCCGATGTTAGCAGAAAGTCTTATTTGCTCCAAGGAGGTAATTCCAATTTATATGATGATACAAGTTCAACTGAGCAGCGATTTGTATATTTATCATCAAATTTAAGAATATTGAGTATAGTAAGTTCTATATACCATAAACTTAGTTGAACAGCTTCATAAATTGCCATATTGTCAATTTCACTTAATTTTTTTCTTTTTTCCTCTTGTGAATGTACAATAGCATTTCTTATTTGCACAATAGCCTCAATTCCATCGGGTAATTTACTGTCTTTTCTATATTTTTCAAGTTTTGTGAATTTAGCAGGTATGTCATAAGGTATTGATGATTGAGAAATTAATAATCTAATTTTATTTGCTGCACTAATATTTTCTGAATCTTTTCCAATTATTAATTTCTTATTTTCAATGACTAGCCAATTATAAAGTAATTCTAATGCAGTTTGCGCTAAAATTAATGATCCTTCAGAATATCCACTATTGCAATTAATTTCTGTATACCAATGAATTATTGAAGATAAGAAAAATTTATTTTCAGGTGTTGATTTCCAAACATCATAAAAATTTTGAAATAAATCGTTTAAATAACCTGTTGTGTATAAATTACTCCAAGAAGGTCTATATTCATATGGATAGTTATGATAGCCAGTAAAATCTTGATAAAGAATTACATCTTCGTGAATTGCAGAAAGAAATAATGGAGTATTTTTCTTTCCAGAAACAAAGCTTAAGAAAGTACCAAGAATCTCTATTATTTCATTTATTTGATTAAAATTTAGAGAGTCTTTATAAAAATTAATTTCACCGTTATATAAAATATGAAATCCACCTTCTTCTTTTAATAAATTTGATTTTGTTTTATAATCAAAATCCTTATCAATAAAGATTTCGAATTTTTTATTTTTTAAAAATATTCTTCCACTAGAATATCTTGTTGATTTTTCGGTATTTGATTCGATGTTGTCACCAAGAAAATCTTCAAGATTGAGTAGTGAAAACTTGAATTTTTGTGATGTTAGAGATTTGTCACCTAATACGATATTACCATAAAATCCACCAGAAATAATGTAATTTGAACCAATTTCTTGATTACTTATATAGCAATTTGCGACTACATTATTATTAACTATGAATTGCAATTTATCTTCCTCAAAAAAAGAAACTGAATTTTTTCCATTAATTATTTCACCCGTAAATTTTGAGCCAATGTGAGGAAACCATTTAAAATAAATTTTTCCATTTACATTTATAGTTTCAGATTTTGAGTTCTTCAATTCAAAATTACCTTCATAAATAATGAATTTATCATTTGGGTTTTCAATTTTGATAATTGGTGTAACTGCTGTATTTTTTTCTTGTTTCAAAATTTAAGCGTAATTTTTAAAGACTTTCTAATTTACGCATTGTGTCAATAATAACAATAGATATTGCGCCAATTTTTTTAACCTTTATGAATAATGTATAATGATTTGATTTTCAATGACAAAATATGAGTTGTTTTTATTCTTCTTTTTGCATTGACGCATATTTATGTTATTTTAGGATTAAAACACTAATGGAAATTATATCATATTTGTACTGTGAGAAACTGAGAATATGACCCTATTTGCAATAGTGAAAAAAGTCTCTCAATGAAACGAAAGACTTAAAAAACACAAATGATGACCTACTTAGCATTCGTGTTATTTGGTACTTCAAATATACAATCAGGTTCAAATAAATTCAATGAAGTTCACTCCGAGTGTTTTTTATCAAAAGTATGACTAAAAGGTGACCAAACGTAAAAAGTGGCTAAAACAAAATGCAACTTACTGTAATTTGGCAAGTTGCATTGTTTAGGTGGTAGACTCACAGGGATTCGAACCCCAACTAAATGAACCAAAATCACTTGTGCTACCGTTACACCATGAGTCTGTATTGTTCGTTTGTTTCAGTGGTGCAAATTTACAGCTTTTTTCTTTACATGCAAGGGGTTTGTGAACTTTTTTTTAAATTTACTTCACTTTTTTATAGGCAGCAATATGGTAATTGATTTCAATAATCTCAAAATTAATAATTTAGACTTTGAGACAGAATTTCAAAAAAAAATCAAAAAATTTTTAGACTGTTGGTTTTCGGATATGGAAACGGTAGAAGTTCAGACATCCGGGTCAACAGGAGTCCCGAAAATTTTTGAGATTGAGAAAAAAAGAATGATTAATTCTGCGGTTATGACCTGCAATTTCCTGGGATTACAGGAAGGGGATACCGCATTGCTGTGCCTTCCTGTAGAATATATTTCCGGGAAAATGATGATGGTACGATCCATTGAAAGAAAGCTGAAATTGATTATTGCAGATCCGTCATTAAAGCCACTTGAAGATTTGGAACATGAAATAGATTTCTGTGCTATGACCCCTTTGCAGGTTGAAAATTCGATTGGTAAGTTGCATCTGGTCAGAAATCTTATTATTGGTGGAGCTGCCGTATCGGAAAATCTTAAAAAAAGGATATCGGGTTTAAAGGCCAATATATTCGAAACCTATGGTATGTCGGAAACCCTTTCCCATATTGCTTTGAAACAGCTGGCCCCTCATCAGGAAGATGATTTTACCGTTTTTGAAAATGTTTCTATCTCTAAAGATCAGAGAGGCTGCCTGAGGATTTTTGCCCCGGATGTTAATCCCGATATTCTGCAAACTAATGATTTAGTCGATATTCGGAATGACAGGCAGTTCAGGTTTGTGGGAAGGATTGATAACGTTATCAATTCCGGCGGGGTGAAAATTTTTCCTGAAGAGTTGGAAAGCCTGGTAAAAAAAGAAATTCCCAATGAAGTGGTGTTTTTAGGACTTAAGGATGAAAGTTTGGGCCAGAAATTGATCTTGGTGATCGAGGGAGAGGAATCGGAAGATCTGGTAAGGAAAATATCAGAAATACCATTTGAGAAAAAGTTCCACAGACCTAAAGAAATCCTTTTTATAAAGGAAATCCCCAGAACTCCGAATGGTAAGGTAAGCCGTATGGAATTGAATAAACATATAAATGATTCTTTGTAACCGGATAAAGCTTTTAACCTTATCCCTTTGAATACTAATGCCATGAAAGATTTTACAAAAGAGCTAAATTTTAAAACTTCCCGAAGCAGTGGGGCAGGAGGACAGAACGTCAATAAGGTTGAAACTTCGGTTACGGTGCTTTGGAAGATTTCAGATTCGGATCTTTTTAATGAAGATGAAAAACAATTGATTCGGGATAAGCTGAGAAACAGAATTAATGCGGATGGCTTTTTATTCTTAACGGTTTCCGAAAGCAGGACCCAATTGATGAATAAGAATAAGGCCATTGAAAAGATTATTGAGATTGTGAACAAAGCTTTGATTGTTCCTAAAAAAAGATTGGCTACAAAGCCTTCAAAAGTTCAGAAGCAAAAAAGACTGGATACCAAAAAGAAACTTTCAGAGAAAAAAGACCGCAGACGTTTTAAATTTTAAATTTGAGTTAAGAGGGAGTTACTACATTCCGTTTTTAAGTTTTATCTTTGCAAAAATCAAAATAATGAACAAACCGATTTCTGAATTTATAGAAAAATACTATCTGCACTTCAATGCAGCTGCATTGGTGGATGCTTCTAAGGGGTATGTTGCGCATCTTAAAGATGGCGGAAAGATGATGATCACTTTGGCCGGAGCAATGTCTACCGCAGAGCTGGGGAAAATTCTTGCCGAGATGATCCGTCAGGGAAAAGTAGATTTTATTTCTTGCACCGGTGCCAATCTTGAGGAAGATCTGATGAACCTTGTTGCCCATTCTCATTATGAAAGGGTGCCTCATTACAGAGATCTGACACCACAGGAAGAATGGGATCTGCTGGAAAGAGGTTTGAACAGGGTTACTGATACCTGTATCCCCGAGGAAGAAGCGTTCAGAAGACTGCAAAAACATATTTATGAGATCTGGAAAGATGCAGATAACAAGGGGGAACGCTATTTTCCGCACGAATATATGTATAAAATGATCCTTTCAGGAGTTTTGGAACAATATTATGAAATTCCCAGGGAAAATTCATGGATGATTGCAGCGGCCGAGAAAAACCTGCCGATTGTAGTTCCGGGATGGGAAGATTCCACTATGGGGAATATCTTTGCCTCTTACTGCATTAAAGGTGATCTTAAAGCCTCTACAATGAAATCAGGAATTGAATATATGATGTATCTGGCGGACTGGTATACTAAAAACTCAGGTGGAAAAGGAGTGGGCTTCTTCCAGATCGGTGGAGGAATTGCAGGAGATTTCCCTATTTGTGTGGTACCGATGCTGTATCAGGATATGGAAATGCATGACATTCCTTTCTGGTCTTATTTCTGCCAGATCTCAGATTCTACAACATCATACGGATCTTATTCAGGTGCTGTGCCTAATGAAAAGATCACATGGGGTAAACTGGATATTACTACACCGAAGTTTATCGTTGAAAGTGATGCTACCATTTGTGCGCCATTGATGTTCTCTTACATCCTGGAAAATTCTTAGAATTTAAATTTTGAAATACTGAGCGCTCCGATTTCCGGAGCGTTTTTATTATACATTCTATTGTCTGTATTCATAGAACAGCCGATGAGTCTGCTTTAGTCAAGGGAATTGATCAGTACAAAATAACGGTAAGCCAGAATCCCCTTTTGCAGTTTGTTCAATTTGTTAGGGTCTTTATTGCTTAGCTTTGGCAAGACTGCTTTATTGATTTTGTTTAGAAATCTGAAGAATATTTTTTTCATAACTTTATATTTTCACAATCTTATTACTTTTGAATCAAAAATAGTGCAAAAATATTTTGTTATTTTTATCTAAACCAATTGATGCAATATGGATGATATTTTCAAACAACAGGTTTACGAAGTTACAAGGCTGATACCGAAGGGCAGGGTCTCCACCTATGGAGCAATAGCCAAAGCTGTGGGATATCCGAACCATTCGCGCCATGTGGGCAAAGCTATGGGAGGATGTCCTGGAGATGTACCCGCCCACCGTGTCATCTCCAGTTCGGGAACCCTGTCTGTACCGGAGTTTCAATCCAGGCTGGAAGCAGAAGGAATTGTTATCGAAAATTTCAGGATTAAAAACTTTAAAAAGCTTTTCTGGGATCCTTTGACGGAACTTTGAGCTTATTTTTTACCGTTTAATTTCTTTATTTCTTCGTTAAGACGTTCGATTTCCTGTTTCAGAATAGCGATATAATCCTGGAGATTGGTAATAATAGATGGAGAAATGTTGTGAAACTGAGTGATAACTCCTGCTGAGGAAGATGCATTGTCATTATAGACCGGATGATCATTATTGATAACTACTTTCCCTTCATCCTCCTCATATATCTCCTCTACGGGGACATCCAGGAAATTGGCGATTTTTTCCCATTCATCCCGTATAATCCTCACATCACCACTTTCTTTTCTGCTGTAGTTGGATACATCTGTGGCAATCACATCAGCAATTTGCTGCTGAGTATATCCTTTTCTCTTTCTTACCAAACGTAGTTTTTCTTTTTGCATGATGCGTTTTTTACAAATTCAGATAAAAATACAAATTTGTACAAGTATGGTACAAAAAAATCACAAAAAAAATATAAAGGCTCTATAAAGAATATATTAGCTGAACTTTATTACATTTGTTAAAAGAAAAGATTAAAAATTTTATCATGAGATATCTGTTCACACTATTTTTTGTTCTGACTCTGTATAGCTGTAGTACAAAAACAAAATGGACCCTGGATTCTAAAAAGCCTATCGTGGATTACAGTACGGATTATGAAGCCAATAAGCGCATGCTCATGCTTTCGGCAGCAATTGAAAAACAGAATGCCCAGACCGTTGTTTTAATAAATAATAAGACCTCGGATTTAAAGAAGTTTAATAAGCTTCTTAAGGAAGATAAAATAAAAGAATTTAAAGTATTCAAAGAAAAAGAGGAAGTGGAGCAATTCAATTACGATTACAACCAGGTAAGAACCATACTTGTAGCAACAAGAAAGTGATAACTTTGGTACGGAATCTTCTTTGATTTAAATATAAAAGTTAAATATTCGGCGAAGCCAAAGGCTTCGCCGAATATTTATTATTTGCTGATCTGCTTATAGCTTTTATGAATAAAATCTGTAAGATCTTTTCCTTTCAGCAGGTTCTGGGAAAGCTTGGCCAGATCCAGGGCATACTTTATCAGGCTTTCCTTTTCTTCAGGATTTTCTGTTTTCAGGATTTGGCTGGCAAAATCACTGTTAGAGTTAACCACCAGATTATACATTTCAGGGAAGCCTCCCATTGCAAACATCCCACCTCCGCCAGTAGCCTGCATATCTTTCATTCTCCTCATAAATTCCGGCTGGGTGATTGTGAACGGAGCGTCATTGCTGTCCAGATCTTCAAGCTGAACCGTGAATTTTGAATCCTTAATAGCTTCTTCCACATTTTTCTTTAAAGACTCCTTGTCGGCGTCGTTCAGTTTGGAAATGATGGGTTCATCTTTTTTAATCAGGTTATTGATATGGTCTGCATCCACCCTGGCAAATGAGACCTTCTCCTTGGAAGTTTCGAGCTTCTGGATAACATGCGGGATAATAGGGGAATCCAGCAGCAGAACTTCATATCCTTTATCTTTTGCAGATTGGATATAGCTGTGCTGCTCGTCAGCATTGGAAGCATATAAGATAATCAGATTACCATTCTTATCGGTCTGTAAAGGTTTGATCTTTTCAACAAGCTCATTCCATAAGAAATATTGGCCGTCGGTGGTAGGGTATAATGTGAATTTGTCTGATTTTTCTGCAAATTTTTCTTCAGTAACGATCCCGTATTCAATGACCACCTTAATATCGTTCCATTTTTTTTCATAATCTTCCCGGTTTTCGTTGATTAATGAAGACATTTTATCGGCTACTTTTTTAGTAATGTAAGAAGAGATCTTCTTTACGGCGCCATCTGCCTGAAGGTAAGAACGGGAGACGTTCAATGGGATATCCGGAGAATCAATCACACCACGGAGGAGCATTAGGAAATCCGGAACAATGCCTTTTACTTCATCAGTTACAAAAACCTGGTTCTGATATAGCTGAATTTTATCTTTCTCAATGTTTAAATTATTGTTCAGTTTTGGGAAGAATAAAATTCCTGTGAGATTGAACGGATAATCAACATTCAGATGAATGTGGAATAAAGGTTCCTCAAACTGCATTGGATACAGCTCGTGATAGAATTTCATATAGTCTTCATTGGTCAGCTCACTTGGAGCGATTGTCCATGCCGGGGTAGGATTGTTGATGATATGATCAACTTCCTCTGTTTCGGCAACAGCGTCTTCCGGGGCATCCTCCGGTAAAGGTAATGTATGGGTTCTTGTTCCGAATTTAATAGGAACAGGCATAAACTTATTGTATTTCAACAGCAGTTCGCGGATTCTTCCTTCCTCTAAAAACTCTGTTGAATCCTCTGCAATATGAAGGATGATTTCCGTTCCCCTGTCGGTTTTGTCTGCCGTCTCTTCAAGTGTGAATTCCGGGCTGCCGTCACAGATCCAGCGAACTGCTGAGGCATCCTCCCTGTAGGATTTGGTAAGGATCTCCACCTTGTCTGCAACCATAAATGCGGAATAAAAGCCAAGCCCGAAGTGGCCGATGATTCCGGCATCCTTGGCTGTATCTTTATACTTTTCCAAAAACTCTTCAGCCCCTGAAAATGCAACCTGGTTAATATATTTTTCAACTTCTTCGCCGGTCATCCCGATTCCCTGATCGATGATGTGGAGGGTTTTTTGTTCCTTGTTGATCTTAACTTCGATTTTCGGATTTCCATATTCAACCTTTGCCTCTCCGATGCTTGTCAGGTGTTTCAATTTTAAAGTGGCATCGGTAGCATTGGAAATCAGCTCTCTTAAAAATATCTCGTGATCACTGTAAAGAAATTTTTTAATAAGCGGAAAAATATTTTCCACGGATACATTAATATTTCCTTTAGTCATAATAATTTAATTTTAATATCAATGCCTTCTCAAAAAAAATACCATGGAAGAGAAAGTGACAGAATGGCATAGCGGATCATTCTGAATTCTTCAAAACAAAAAGACAGCCTGATGGCTGTCTTAAAGGGTATATTATTTTGTAAATTATTTACTTTTCAGTTCTTCCTTGATCCTGTTTTCCAGTTCTTCCGAAAGCTCGGGATTATCTCTTAGAACATCTTTTACAGCATCCCGGCCCTGTCCGAGTTTGGTATCTTCATAGCTGAACCATGAGCCGCTTTTTTTCACAATTCCCATATCTACCGCGGTATCCAGGATTTCTCCAACTTTTGAAACCCCTTCTCCGTACATAATGTCAAATTCGGCTTGTTTAAAAGGCGGAGCTACTTTATTCTTCACTATCTTTACTTTTACACGGCTTCCGATCGCCTCATCCCCCTGTTTGATAGGTGCGCTTGCCTTTCTGATATCTACCCTTACGGAGGCATAGAACTTCAGGGCATTTCCTCCTGTTGTTGTTTCAGGGTTTCCGAACATTACACCGATCTTTTCTCTAAGTTGGTTAATGAAAATTACCGTACACTTGGTTCTTGAAATGGTAGCTGTAAGTTTCCTTAATGCCTGAGACATCAGTCTGGCATGAAGACCCATTTTGGAATCCCCCATTTCACCTTCGATTTCAGCTTTTGGAGTCAGCGCTGCCACGGAGTCAATGACAACAATGTCAATGGCTCCTGAGCGGATAAGGTTGTCTGCAATTTCCAAAGCCTGCTCACCATTATCCGGCTGGGAAATGATCAGGTTTTCCAGATCAATTCCTAATTTGGCCGCATAAGTCCTGTCAAAGGCGTGTTCGGCATCAATAAATGCGGCAATACCACCTGCCTTCTGAGCTTCAGCGATGGCATGAAGGGTCAGAGTGGTTTTACCGGAAGATTCAGGACCATAAATTTCAATGATCCTTCCTCTGGGATATCCGCCCACACCTAATGCAATATCCAGCCCTAAAGATCCGGACGGAATTACTTCGATAGTATGGTCAACAGAATCATCCCCCAAGGTCATTACGGTCCCTTTGCCGTAAGTTTTATCTAGTTTGTCAAGCACCAGAGCAAGTGCTTTTTTCTTATCATCAATGTTACTCATCTCTAATTAAAATAATTTATCAAAAATACGGAAATTAATCGTCAAAAACTAATATTATTTGCTTCGTAAAGCTGTTTTTATAGTTAAAAAATTATAAAATTGTCCGGTATAATATGCTGACTGTCATTCTGAATAAAATAAAAGTAGAAATCAAAAGGGCTATTGCCGGATAAGTAAAACTCAAGCCTCACAGAAATAAAGTATGGCTCTGAAACTGTAAAAAAATTAATGGAAATTTGAATTTTTTGTTATCCTTAGATAGTTCTCCAGCGCTTTAGACTGACTCCTGTTTCCTCTTTTTATTCTCGTTTCCCTGCTTACCAGCTTTCCGTAAATTTTATTGAAAAGCTTTATCGATTCAGGAAATAAGCTCCTGTTGGGAACATCCGGGATCTGTAATCTTTTGCAAACCTCATTATCCAGCAGGAACCATATGCAGCAGATATGTAAATACCGTAAATTCCTTCTTTGGAACTTAAACTTTAAAATGGCATTTTCCAGAGACTCATTCAGCAAAGACTGTGCAAGGAGTACAGAGTCTTTATCAGAAGAAGGCTGAACGGAGGTCCATAAATAAAAATACTCTGTGGCCTGTTTCTTATTGTCGGGTAAAAGATTTTCAGGGATTCCTAATAAATACCCTACATACTTCCAAAGATGAAAAACACCCTTTTCTTCTTTATCTGAAAAAGTATTGCCCAGCTTTTTTAAGCCGTGAAGAAAAACCAGGCTGAAACCGATATAGGTGGCCATCATATCCCAGGAATTGATAGGCTCACCCCAGTTCTCCATATCCCAGTCTTTATAACTTTTTCTGATGGACAACCTCGCGTAGGAATGTATCAGCCGGGTCTTGATGACAAACTCATAACCTTTTGCATGGATTTCCAGAGCATTATGCCGGGTTGCATTTACCCAGAAATCCAGTGTTTCGGAAAGCCGTTTTACGGCCCCTTTTTTCAAGGCTTCCGTTGCGATAAGCGGTTTATTGAGATAAGCATAATCATAGCCGCCGATCAGGCAGTAATCCCTTAATGAGATCAGGGAATCAAGGCTGCCTCTCATACATAATTCTGCACCGCTTTTCAGGAGATCACGATCAAGCCAGCCTGGTATCTTTTGGGTCTGTGCAAAAAGCTTTTTTACACTCTCAGGAAGATCGTCGGTATCCGAAACCCCATTCCTGATACAGGATTCAATTTCCCTTGTGGCTTCATGAAAGCTTTTCGCAAAATAAACATCGTTTACAACCTGGTCTCCAATTTCGTCAACATGATAATAGTAAGGGGCAAATTGGTCAAAATCCCGGAAGCTTACCTCAGCTCCGGAAAATTCAATAAGCTGTTTTCCATTACCTTTGGTCCAGAAATCTTTAAAATGTGGGAAATCTTTAAAGCGGGGTTGTAAGACAGTCCTTTTCATCAGGATAAAATTACAGGTTTCATGGTGGAAATTCTGGTGAGATTTATCAGTATTCGGATTATCCATGAATTTAAGTTTTGGACTAAAAATAATTAAAAAAAATCTATAAAATACCACAAAATGGGGATTTTTTTACAATTAAAAAAATGCAAAATTTGCTGCGTTAATAATCCTGAAAACTCAATTCCGGCATATTTTATTTAAGTTGATGTTTTCTTGTTCTGTTCAATTCAGAAACGTTAACTCCTGATAATCAACGGAAATCTTTAGAAAAAATGTTGTTTGATAATTTTGCTGTCAGCAGAAACTTAAATAATAGTTTAGCATTTTTCTTTATTTAGCTGTTTGAAATGATAAACTAAGACCTCCCGAACCCGGGAGGTCTTTTATAAAAAAACCTTCCCACTGGGAAGGTTTTTATTGATTATATTACTTAATTACTTATTGCTCATTATTTTGATAAAGAAGCAGCATGCACAAGCATATCAACTAATTTGTTTGAATACCCCATTTCATTATCATACCATGAAACAAGTTTCACAAAGTTAGGAGAAAGCATGATCCCGGCATCTTTGTCGAAAATGGAAGTCCTCTTATCTCCTACGAAATCCTGAGAAACTACAGCATCCTCAGTATATCCCAGAATACCTTTCAATTCTCCTTCAGAAGCTTCTTTAATTGCAGCACAGATCTCATCGTAAGAAGTGGCTTTTTCCAGTCTTACTGTAAGGTCAACTACAGAAACATCTACTGTAGGGACTCTGAAAGACATACCGGTTAACTTACCGTTTAGGGAAGGGATTACTTTTCCTACCGCTTTGGCAGCTCCCGTAGAAGAAGGAATAATGTTGTTAAGCGCGGCTCTTCCTCCTCTCCAGTCTTTCATAGAAGGTCCGTCAACGGTTTTTTGTGTGGCAGTTGTAGCATGTACGGTTGTCATTAAACCTTCAACGATTCCGAACTTATCGTGGATTACCTTGGCCAAAGGCGCCAAACAGTTGGTTGTACAAGATGCGTTGGATAAGATTTTGATATCGTCAGTAAGTTCTTTATGGTTCACACCCATTACAAACATTGGAGTATCATCTTTGGAAGGAGCAGAAAGGATAACTTTTTTCGCGCCTGCATTGATGTGGGCCTGGGCAGCATCTTTTGATAAGAAAAGACCTGTGGACTCCACAATATAATCAGCTCCCACTTCATTCCATTTCAGGTTATTCGGATCTTTTTCAGCAGTTACCCTGATTCTTTTTCCGTTTACTACAAGATCGTTACCTTCCACAGATACCTCACCCGGGAAAATTCCGTGTACGGAATCATACTTTAGCATATACGCCATGTATTCTGCATTGATCAGGTCATTGATTCCTACAACTTCGATGTTATCCCTTTCAGTCATTGCCCTGAAAACAAGACGTCCGATTCTACCAAACCCGTTGATACCTACTTTAATTGTTGACATAATAGTTTGTTTTTGATTATAAAAATAATATTAGATTGCTAAAATTTCTGAAATCAGTAAAAGATCTTTATTGATTTCATTATGCTTTTTAATGGCTTCCTCAATAGGAGTAAAGACCAGGTCATTGGAACGCATTCCTGCCATTACATTGGTCCTTCCTTCCATTAAGCCGATCACGGCGCCGTATCCCAGCCTGCTTGCCAGCACTCTGTCTGCACAGCTTGGGGAGCCGCCTCTCTGGATGTGTCCCAAGATCGTTACCCGGATGTCATAATCCGGAAACTCATCCTTGGTTTGTTTGGCAAGATCATAAATATTTCCCAGCTTCTCACCTTCTGCTACTACCACGATGCTCGAAGCCTTTCCGGTTTTTTCCGCCTTTCTGAAATTGGCAAAAAGATCTTCCATGCTGTCTTTCTTCTCAGGGATCAGAATATCCAGGGCACCTGTGGCCAGGCCACTGTTCAGTGCAATAAAGCCTGCATCCCTGCCCATCACCTCAACGAAGAAAACCCGGTTATGCGAAGTTGCGGTATCCCGGATCTTGTCAATGGCTTCCATGGCCGTATTTAATGCGGTATCGTATCCGATGGTATTATCCGTCCCGAAAATATCGTTGTCAATAGTTCCGGGAATACCGATCACTCTGATTCCGAATTCCTCATTGAAAATTTTTGCTCCTGTGAAAGTTCCGTCTCCACCGATACAAACTACAGCATCAATTCCCAGCTTGCGGCAATTATCATAGGCTTTTTGGCGGCCTTCCTTGGTTTTGAACTCCATAGATCTGGCAGATTTAAGGATGGTTCCGCCCTGGTTGATTATATTTTTCACGGAACGCGGGCCCATTTTCAGGAAATCACCGCTGATAAGGCCGTTGTACCCTTCTCTTACCCCGTAGCATTCAATATTATAATAGTTTGCGGTTCTCACTACCGCCCTTAATGCCGCATTCATACCCGGAGAATCTCCCCCTGAGGTAAGAACTGCAATTTTTTTTACAGCACTCTCTTTCATCTAGTAAAAAATTTCGAACACAAATTTACAAAAACAAGTTCAGATTATTGTAGTAACTTAATAAGAGTTTTAAATATAAGAGATTAAAAACTTCTAAAATTTTCCGGTCTCGGTGAACCTGCGGTTTGGTATTTCTGTTTGAGTAGTCAGGTCCCCGCTGAAGCAAATCTTTCGGGATTTAACGGTATATGACAGTTTGCATTCCGTGGTCAGCTGGTAAATACAAAGTCCAAAATTGACAAATGTCAACCTTTTTGATTGAAGTTATCAGCCAATGAAAGTCACAAATTCACTATATTTACGCTTCATTAAAGTAATACTATGAATCATCAACCGATTGAAGGTTTTTCCAAGCTTACAAAGCAGGGAAAGATCGACTGGCTCGTAAATGAATATCTTGAAGGGAATGAAGAATATCAACATATATTAAAGCAGTACTGGAACGAAAATGCGGATCTTCAGAAGCTTCACGAAGAGTTTTCTGAAAATACGATCTCCAATTTTTACATGCCTTACGGGATTGCTCCGAACTTTTTAATCGACGGGAGATTATTTGCTCTTCCGATGGCCGTTGAAGAAAGCTCAGTGGTTGCAGCGGCTTCCAAATCAGCGAAGTTCTGGATCGATAAAGGAGGCTTTAAAACCACGATTATCAATAACGAAAAATTAGGACATACCCATTTTATATTCAATGTGGAACCTCATAAACTGCTGCATTTTTTCAACTTCAGCCTGAAGAAAAAACTGTTTGAGGCCACCGAAGAGATCACAGCCAATATGAGGAAGAGGGGAGGAGGGATCCTGAATATCAGCCTGATGGACAAAACAGCGGAAATGCCGCACTATTATCAGCTTAAAGCCAGCTTTGATACGGTGGATTCTATGGGAGCGAATTTCATCAACTCGTGCCTGGAGCAATTCGGAAGGATTCTGAGGCAGGAGGTGGCCATCAGTGAAGATTTCACCCAGGAAGAAAAAAATTCGTTACAGATCGTCATGAATATCCTTTCCAACTATACCCCGGATTGTATTGTAAGAGCTGAAGTGTCTTGTAAGATTGAAGATCTGAAAGATGACAGCGGAATTTCACCTGAAGAATTTGCCTGGAAATTCAGGCAGGCCGTTACCATTGCGGAAATTGAGCCTTTCCGTGCAACCACCCATAATAAGGGGATTATGAATGGGGTAGATGCGGTGGTGATTGCAACCGGAAACGATTTCAGGGCTACGGAAGCCTGTGCCCATGCTTATGCCGCACGGGATGGTAAATACAGATCTTTAACACATTGTACAACGGACAACGGCATTTTCAGGTTCTGGATTGATCTTCCTATTTCTGTGGGAGTTGTAGGAGGGCTGACGAATCTTCATCCTTTGGTGAAATTCTCCCTGGCATTGCTCGGAAAGCCTTCAGCACAGGAATTAATGAGCATCATGGCCGTTTCCGGCCTTGCACAGAATTTTGCTGCCCTGCGCTCCCTGGTAACCACAGGTATTCAGAAAGGGCACATGAAAATGCATTTGCTGAATATCCTAAACCAACTGGGAGCCACAGAAGAAGAAAAGCAGTATTTTGTGAACTATTTTAAAGATAAGACCGTGAGCCATCACGAGGTTATTAATGAGTTTAACAGGCTGAGGGGACAATAATGTTAGGAATTATCTTATCCGCTTTTATGCTGTGTTTCGGGATTTTTCTGAAGTTTACCAAAAATTCCGGATTTGCCCGAAATAAAAAGTTTGCCTGGGCCTTTATTGTAACAGGTATCTTATCATTGGGGTTTAAGATTTTAAACTATAAATAATACAGAAGCAATTCTGTTTACAATGAATAAAAATGAAAACAATTACTTTGATTTTTGGAGCCGTTTATGGCTTTTTATCTGTGATCCTTGGAGCTTTTGGTGCCCATGCGCTTAAAAAGATGATATCCGTGGAGAGGCTTGAAAGTTTTGAAACAGGAGTAAGATACCAGATGTATGCGGCATTCTTCCTGCTGATTATCGGTTATATTCTGAAATTTGAAACCTCTTCGGAAAAGTGGACCTCGGGGCTGATGATTGTAGGGGCATTCTTATTTTCAGTAAGTATTTACTTTTTAAGTTTACAGGATTACCTGGGAGCCAATCTGAAATTTTTAGGTCCGGTTACCCCTCTTGGAGGGCTGCTGATGATCCTGAGCTGGGGAATGCTGATTCTTTATTTTGCTAAAGGAAAGATTTAGCTTTTGTTATCATAGCTGTAAATTGCAGTTTAGCTGCTGTGTTTTTAAATAATGTACACGAGTAAAGTTGGAAATGACTCCCGTGTAAAGATTTCAGCTTTCAAAATAGATCAAAATGAGAATTAATAGAAGAAGACGACTCATCAGAACATTTAATCTTTTAGATCAGCCTATCAGATTTAATCCTTTCGTTTTCAGCCGTACTTTTTTCATGTGGGCTTTCACAGGACTGATAGGAGGCTTTATTGCCGGGCTGTATTGGATTGTCCTGGAATACTTTACGGAGTTTCTGGCTGAATTTCAGGGATGGATGGTAATACCTACCATGGCGGTTTGCGGATTGCTCGCAGGATTGGTCATCTTTTTTATCGGCGATCCGGGGGAAATCCATCTGATTGTCAATAATATCAGGTTTAATAAAGGAAAACTGGATCCGAAAAACAATCCTTCGATGATTCTGTCCTCACTTTTTTGTGTGGCATCAGGCGGAAGCCTGGGGCCTGAGGCGCCTTTGGTTCAGGTGACAGGTTCTACGGGGACCTATTTAGGGAAGCTTTTCAGACTAAAAGGAGAAGAACTACGCTCCCTGAGCATTGCGGGAATGGCATCCGGTTTTACAGCTCTGTTCGGAGCTCCGCTCGGAGGAAGTCTGTTTTCTCTGGAAATTCTGCATCACAAGCATGCAGTGGAGTATTACAAAGCGATTATCCCTGCATTGGTGGCAAGCTGTTTCAGCTACCTGATGTTTGCTTTGATCATCCATCTTGGGATCGGGGCAACATGGGATCTGAAGGCGTATCATTATACAGGCGTTTATGATTTCCTGTATGCATCATTGTTTGGAATTGTAGCCACAGCCTTTGGATGGGTTTTCATTTTTGTCGTGAAATTTTTCAAGAAAGTTTTTGAATACAGAAAACTTCCGATCTATATCAAGACCCTGGCCGGAGGGTTTATTTTAGGCATTATTGCTTTTTATTTTCCTATTACAAGATATTTCGGGCATAACGAAATCAATCAGCTCATTAACGGAAGCTTCGACCTTAATTTTTTGATCCTGATCCTTGTCTTTAAGATCCTGGCCATTGCGATTACCGTAACTTCAGGATGGAGAGGAGGTTTCATTATCCCCTTATTTTTTGTGGGAACCACCCTGGGGCTCACCATCCATCACTTGTTTCCGTCTGTAGATGTTACACTGGCGATTGTGAGCTGTATGGCTGCCATCAATGCCTGTGTAACGAGAACACCGATGAGTACCACGATTATTTTGGGAACTTTAACGGGCTTTACGTATTTTGTGCCGATACTTTTTGCGAGCCTGACAGGCTATTTCCTGGCTCCTAAGATTCCGTTCATCGGATCCCAGTCTGAAAAATTGCCCGAAGAATAAGGCAACAGAAGAAGGATATTAAAAATCAAGATACTGATGCCCTTATTTTTTAAGTTAAGAATCTTGGACTTCCGTGTCTTTTTAGTAAATTTGTCAACCTTTAAATTTTAAAATTATAATAATAAAAATAATATGAATCTTCACGAGTATCAATCAAAAGAGATTTTATCAAAGTACGGAGTAGCAATACAACGTGGTTTCGTAGCTAATAATGTAGACGAAGCTGTGGCTGCTGCTGAAAAACTTACTGCTGAAACCGGAGCTCAGGGCTGGGTGGTAAAAGCGCAGATCCACGCAGGTGGACGTGGTAAAGGTGGTGGTGTAAAGTTTTCTCCAAATATGGATAAACTGAAAGAAAATGCACAAAATATCATCGGAATGCAGCTGGTAACTCCGCAAACTTCTGCTGAAGGTAAAAAAGTAAATTCTGTTTTGATTGCAGAGGATGTATATTATCCGGGTGAATCTGAAACAAAAGAATTCTACGTGTCTATTCTTTTAGACAGGGCACAGGGGAAAAATACCGTTGTATACTCCACAGAAGGAGGTATGGATATTGAGCATGTAGCTGAGGTTACCCCTCACCTGATTCACAAGGAGATCATTGATCCTGCATTAGGATTACAAGGTTTCCAGGCCAGAAAGATCGCTTTCAACCTAGGTCTGGAAGGAAATGCCTTTAAAGAATTTACAAAATTCATCACCAATCTGTATAATGCCTATGTTGGCATTGATGCTTCTTTATTTGAGATCAATCCTGTATTGAAAACTTCGGATAACAAAATTATAGCGGTTGATGCCAAAGTAACTTTAGATGACAATTCATTATTCCGTCACAAAGATTTAGCGGAATTGAGAGATAAAAGAGAAGAAGATCCAATGGATGTGGAAGCAGGAGAAGCGGGTCTTAACTTCGTGAAACTGGATGGTAACGTTGCCTGTATGGTGAATGGTGCCGGTCTTGCAATGGCTACAATGGACATCATTAAATTGTCTGGCGGTAATCCTGCAAACTTCCTTGACGTGGGCGGAACTGCTGATGCTCAGAGAGTGCAGACTGCTTTTGGGATCATCTTGAGAGATCCAAATGTGAAAGCTATCCTTATTAACATCTTCGGAGGTATCGTAAGATGTGACAGGGTAGCTCAAGGGGTTGTAGATGCTTACAAGGCGATGGGGAACATTCCGGTTCCAATCATTGTGAGATTGCAGGGAACCAACGCGGAAGAGGCTAAAAAGATCATTGATGAGTCCGGGCTTAATGTTCACTCGGCAATTACTTTAGAGGAAGCCGCTAACAAAGTAAAAGAAGTTTTAGCGTAAGGCTGGAATTTAGATAAAATCAGAACCGTTCATTTTTGGACGGTTTTTTTATTATTTACCGGCTACATCGTTTTGTAGAGTCCGGATTGCTGTTGTAACGGAAGATTATTTATCCTTATGATCTGCTGAAATGCTGCCTTCATTGGTAATGCTGATGCTGGTAGGAGTTACCAGATGGATACCATCGGCATCCAGCCGTTGTTTTATTTTCAGGTAAGCATCACTCTTTACCTGGACCATATTGGCTCCTCTGACCATCAGGAATTTGGCCTGAAGATTAAATACTCCCTGCTTCAGGTCTGTAAAAATAACTTCGGCAGTTTCTGGTATATCTGTATATTTAAGCGCTCTGATAACTTCTAAAATACCTTTCTGGGCCTTGTAAATATCTTCATCGGCAGGAATTTCAAAATTAAAGATGATCTTTCGCTGGGGTGAAGCTGTAATATTGGAAAATGGAGCATTAAAGATGACCTGATTCGGGATGTATACTTTTTTTCCGTCATCAGTAATGATTTTTGTTGTCAGGAAACCGATGTCCTGTACTGTTCCGGAATTGGTCCCTATGGTTACATAATCACCCACTTTAAAGGCTTTATCAATCCCGATCAGCATTCCTGAGAATATGCTGGATACAAGATCCTTCAGGGCTACTCCCGCGATTACCCCGGCCACACCCAGGCTTCCGATAAACTTCCATAAAAAGCCGCTGAAACCCATGATTTCAAGAGCAATGAAGGTTCCCATCAGCATGATCAAAAACCTGAAAATACTGATCAGGGTGACCAGTGAGCTTTCTTTTTGGCTTTTCGGGAAGAGTTTATGAAATATTTTTACTGCAAATCGGCTTAAATAGCTACTTGTTATGAGGAAAAAAGTAAATACGATAATTCCGACAATCAGTTTTGGAGTAAGTTCTGCAAATTTCAAATACCAGTTTTCCAAAACATTATACACTACATCTAAGTAACTTAAACCATTTTTCTGCATGAACTGAATTTTTTCAGTTAAATATAATAAAAATTCAACAAAAATTTTGCCAGTCTCAAAAAGTCTACTAAATTTGTAGACTATTAAAACAAAATATTATGTCGATTAAACTAGGAGATACCGCACCGAATTTTCAGGCAGAAACATCAGCAGGGCCAATTAACTTCTATGATTATTTAGGAGATTCATGGGGAATTTTGTTTTCCCATCCTGCGGATTATACGCCGGTTTGTACTACAGAGCTGGGCTATACCTCAAAACTGAAGCCTGAGTTTGATAGAAGAAACACAAAAGTAATTGCATTGAGCGTAGATGGGGTAGAAGATCATCAGAACTGGATAAGCGATATTAACGAAACCCAGGAAACGGATGTACAATTCCCGATTATTGCTGATAAAGACAGGAAGATCTCTGAATTGTATGACTTTATTCATCCTAATGCTTCAACCACAGCAACAGTACGTTCATTGCTAATAATCGATCCCGATAAAAAGGTCAGGCTCATCATTACCTATCCGGCTTCTACAGGAAGAAATTTTGATGAGATTCTGAGAGTCCTTGATTCATTACAGCTGGTAGATTCCTATAAAGTAGCTACTCCTGTTAACTGGAAAGAGGGGGATGATGTAATCATACCACCGGCGGTCTCTACAGAGGAAGCAAAAAAACTGTTTCCAAAAGGGGTTACAGAAATAAAACCCTATCTGAGATATACGCCTCAACCGAATACATGATTTATTTGATTTTTTATAGTTTAGTTTTAATTTGTACGAAAAGTGCACCGGAAATTTCCGGTGCACTTTCAATTTTTAATTTATATATGTATATGTGAAGTGATTGCTATTTTACTTCATTGATTACTTGTTTAGCTTTGGAAGTAGGAAGATAAATACTGAATCCTACATTGAATGTAATGTTCGAGTTCAGTCCTTCACTACCGAATCCTGCTCTTCCTTTATATTTTACCAATCCTTCGATACCGATATTAGGTGTGATGAAATAAGAGTAACCAGGTCCGGCACCGAAATCTAAACCGGTAGTGGAATCACCGTCTTCAACAGATCTTCCCCCGATACCTACATTTCCTTCAAAGAACCAGCGCCCGTGATGTAAAAGATTGTCGATTCCTTTTTCTCCCGGAGATAAATAATAGCGTCCTAAAGCTCCGACTCCGTAAACAAACTCTGTCGGACTTCCTTTTGTAACTTTATTGAAACCAAGATCAACATATCCACCCACTGCCAAATTATCTTCTACAAAATATGCACCTTTTGGCTGTAAAGCAATATTGTATCCTCCTCCTGTATTTAATCCGAAATTACTTGAAATTAAACTACTTCCTACCAACCAATTACCTTTTTGAATTTGAGCATTCATAGAAGTAGCTAATCCGGCTACTGCTAGTATACCTGTTAAGATTAGTTTTTTCATAATTATAATTTTTTAATAATGTTTATTATTTCTAAAGCTAGTGAAGAACAAGAAATGTGCCACAATACCAGTTCAAGGCAATTTTCGCCTGCATAAGTTTTGACTGAAAGCTGAAATTTTTTATTTCAAAGGGTTAACGACCTGCTAATAACAGGATAACTGAAACTACAAGTCCTGCAGCAGTAAATATCATCCCTCTTTTGAAAGCCTTCGTTTTCGGGTTGAACATCCAAAAGCTGGATATCACAAAAAAGAATAAGGATACACCAAAAAAAGTATTCAAAGGGGACAAGGTGTCCTTCGACTGTGCTTTGTGAAGTTTTGTCATCTTATCGAGAACAAATGGCAGTTCTTTTTTAGTGTATTTTGCCTCACCGGTCACAGAATTATAAGTTCCCTGCTTAAAATAAAGAACTCCATTTTCAGTTTTTTCCACTTCCAGACCTTTTATTTTAAGCTCCTTGCCTAATTCTTTTTCTGAGAGCTCTTTGGCGATTACCCTGTCATATTTTTTCTCTTGCTTTAAAAAATCAGTGTCTCTGTAAACAAGAAGAACACCGCTTACGGCATATACCGCCATGATTCCCGCAAGAAAATATCCTAAATATCTGTGGGTGATCCTCATGAAAGTTCTTGTATCTTTGATCTTATCCATATAAGTTTTATTTAAAATTAGGAAGTGGAAGCTGCATTGCAGCTTCCACTTCAAAGTAATAGATTATTTATTTAAAGCTTGTAAGTCAATGTGAAATAATAATTCCTTGGTGCGATTGGGTTCACTGAATAATTTTCATGGACATTATAGTTGATTTCGTCAAACAGATTGCCCACTTTTCCCTGGATCATGAATTTCTTCCATTCGTAGCCCAGGCTGAGGTCTACTGTAGTAAAGCCTTTTACATCGATCATTCTCGTAACCTGGGTCTGGTTTTTAGTATCATTCCATCCGGCTTTCCTGTTTCCGGTATAGAATGCGGTTGCACCAATCTTTAGTCCTTTTGCAAAATTCCTGAAGGTATAGAATACCGATGCATTGGTTGTAAATGCCGGGGTTCTTACCAGTCTTTGGTTTTCCACATATCCCGATACATCCGGCGTTTTTGTATAAACACTGTGGTTATAAGACAATCCTCCGATCAGAGAAAGATTATCAAGAGGATTTCCGGTGATGTCAAGTTCTACACCACGGCTCCTTACTTTCCCGGCATATTCCTTTAAGTTTGAATCCGAATTTGGGGTTCCGCCCGCTGTAAATCTTGCAGTGGTATAGCTATTATTGTTAACAATCTGATACGCTGTTAAATTCACAGCTACCGCATTGTTGAACAGATTTTTCTTAACCCCTACCTCATACTGATCCACAACGGAAGGCTTCAATGGATCAAGGAAAACGGTTGTTCCGGTATTAGGCACGAATGAATTGGTATACGTTGCGAATACGGATAAATTATTATCAGGATTATAGATGATCCCTGCTTTCGGTGAAAAGGCATGATCTTTTGTTCCTGTATCAGGCGTCTTACTATTCGTTCCCGCTACAAAATCCTTGACATCAGTATCGCCGTTTCGTAAATTTGAATAACGGATCCCAGCCAAAACTTTAAATGATTTTGTCAGCTCTAAAAAGTCCTGTACGTAAAATCCGAATCTTGTCGTATTGATCCTGCTTCTGGCTTTTTTTTGAGAATCCGGCATTTCACCGTAGCTCCATGTTGAAGGGTCATCTAAAAGGAGGATTCCGTCCGGGTTTCCATTGGTTCCATAGTAATAGGTGTTGCCATAGCTTTTACCATTTTTAGGATTAAAGTAAGTATAGGAATCTGCAATGCCATAATCACCATCTGTACCGATTAAGATTTTATGGGATAAATTCCCGGTCTTAAACTCTCCATTTAAATTAATTTGTAAGGACGTATAATTCTGTTCATTATATGTTCTGTTCAAAGGTCTTTTCCAGCTTCTGTCAGGTTGCGAAGGAGAATTGTATATCCACTGCACCCTTTCTGTGGAAAAATAATCTTTGCTGTAGTTCTGGTATGAGGCGACAGCGTTCAATGACCAGTTATTATTGAATTTATGATTTACGATAACATCTGTTGTGGCCTGTTGGTTCGTCTGATACTGCCAGTCTGTACCCAAGAACTGTTTTCTGCCGATTTCTGTAGCGAGCCTTGAAATTCCTGTGTTATTATCTGATAAGCTTCCAATCCCGAAATCCGGAGTAAAGTGATGGTACAAATAATCTCCCTCCACAATAATCTGCGTGTTTTCACCGATATTGAACACAAAAGAAGGATTGAAATAGTTCTTTTCAGACTTCACCAGATCTCTGAAGCTTTCCGCATATTCATAAGTACCATTCATACGGAAAGCAATACTTTTACTTAAGGGGCCATAGATATCCACGGTCGGCTTGTATGAATTCCAGCTTCCCGCACTGAAGCCCACGGATCCGCCAAATTCAAATCTCGGCTTCTTGGTAATAAGATTTACAATTCCTCCGGGACCTACATTACCATATAGCATGGCATTGGATCCTTTAAGAACTTCAACCCTCTCCAAACTTGTTACTTCAGGGAACACCCCGCTATTTACCCTGGCCCCGTTTTTAAAGATATTATCATTCCCGAAAGTGAAGCCCCGGCCTCCAAAACTATCCTGAGAACCTCCCCTTGACGATGTAAGGTAAATACCGTTTACGTTTTTTATGATGTCACTGAGCTGTTTGGCTTGTTGCTGCTCGATAATTTCATGAGTGACAATAGCGATCGGTTGCGGAATTTCCATTACCGAAAGATTGGACTTTGCAGATAATGGTTTTGCCTTGTTTGGGTTTCCTGTTTTATGAAGATTGACATCTTCAATGGTCTGAATTCTGATCGTATCATTTTCAGGAGTATATTTCATTTGTGCATGTGCTGATGCCGCAATAGAAAGGAACCCCAAAGTGATGGCTTGTCTTTTCATTTATTTTTATTTAGAGTAGTTTTAAATAAGTGCAAAAGTAAGTATTCCGGAGTATATTTTATTTAGAATCATTAAATATAGCTAAGCTGATTTTTATCATACTTTGAAAGTGAGCGGAGGAATTATCGAAGATGGATGCAAAAAGATTTTTTATAAATATCTTTGTTAAAAATTATAATATGCAATTGGTAAAAGTGGGGCTTTGTGCCTTTGGAATGAGCGGAAAGGTCTTTCATGCGCCTTTTTTAAAGGAACATCCGGGATTTTTAATGTCTGCTGTTGTAGAAAGGCACAGAGAAGATTCTAAAGAAAGATACCCTGAAGCTGTTATTTACCGCTCTGTAGAAGAAATGCTTCAGGCTGCGGATATTGAGCTGGTGGTTGTCAATACACCGGTACAGACTCATTTTGAATATGCCAGGATGGCTCTGGAAGCAGGAAAGAATGTGATTGTTGAAAAGCCGTTTACCGTAGATGTTTCTGAAGCGGAAGAGCTGGTTAGAATGGCTGAAGAAAAAGGTTTATTTATAAGCGTCTATCAGAACAGGAGATATGATCGTGACTACCTGCAGGTACAGAAAGTTCTTGCTGAAGGTAAACTGGGCAATATAAAAGAGGCTGAGATCCGTTTCGACAGATTCCGCACCGAACCCAGCGGGAAGCAGCATAAAGAAAATCCGGGCCAGGCAGGTTCCGGATCTCTTCATGATCTGGGAGCACATCTCATTGACCAGGCGGTACAATATTTCGGCTTTCCCGAAAAGCTTTTTGCAGACGTGTTTTCTATGAAAGGAAATGAATTTGCCAATGATTATTTTGAAATCCTGCTATTCTATAAAAATAACCTGAGGGTCAGGCTAAAATCTTCCGTTTTCAGTAAAGAAGCACACTATGCTTATATAATCCACGGGAGTAAAGGAAGCTTCCTTCAGGAAAGATCGGACAATCAGGAGAATGAGCTGGGAGCGGGCGCTATTCCTGTTTACGGAGAAGAATGGACCCTGCCTTTACAGGACCCGGACGGTATTTTAAATTTCCTGAATGAGCATGCTGAAACCCAAAGAATAATTACTTCCAGTAAGCCTGGAAACTATATGCATTATTATCAGGCAATCTATGAGCATATTGTTTTTGGATACGCATTACCTTCCCCCGGAAAGGAAGTGATCCGGAATATGAAAATCATTGATGCCGCTTTGGAAAGCACAAAAGAAGGAAGGGTAGTTGAATTATAGTGAGTTATGAGTTATAAGTCATGAGTATATGTTTCAGTAATATGGTTTAATTCATAACTCATAACTTTTTCACCCTTCTCCCTGGATTTCCTGGAGCTCAAGCCATCTCATCTCATGGTTTTCAAGCTTTCCGGAAAGGGTTTCAAGCGCTGCCGAAAGCTTTGAGATCTTTTCATAATCAGTTTCGTTGTTGAGCTGTTCAAGGATCTCACCCCGCTGTTCTTCCAGCTCGGGTATTTCTTTCTCGATGGTTTCCAGTTCTTTCTGTTCCTTGAAGGATAGTTTTCTTTTTTTGGAAACGGGCTGGGTACTGGATGTAGCGGTTTCCTTAATCGGTTCCGTTTTGGAAGCCACTGCTCTTTCCAAAGCTTCTTCCCGGCTTTTTGCTTCCCTGTATTCAGAGAAATTCCCTACAAAATCCCTTATTTTGCCGTCTCCTTCAAAAGCCAAAATGTGATCCACGATCCTGTCCATAAAATACCTGTCGTGAGAAACAATAATCAGTGAGCCTTGAAACTGCTGAAGAAAATTTTCCAGAACGGTCAGGGTAGGCAGGTCAAGATCATTTGTCGGTTCATCGAAAATCAGGAAATTGGGGTTCTGGTAAAGGATATACATCAGGTGCAGCCTTCTTTTTTCACCGCCTGAAAGTTTTGAAATAGGAGAATACTGAGTCTGGTCATCGAATAAAAATAACCTCAGAAACTGGGATGCCGACAGGCTTTTCCCATTGGCCAAAGGATAAAATTCAGCAATTTCTTTAATAAAATCGATCACCCTTTCATCTTCTTTATAATTCAAACCTTTCTGGGAAAAGTAACCGAAAGATATGGTTTCACCCGTTTCTATTTCTCCCTTATCTGCTTTTTCCAATCCCTGGATAATATTTAAAAGGGTTGATTTCCCAACACCGTTCTTGCCTACAATTCCCACTTTTTCACCACGCTGGAACTGATAGCTGAAATCTTTCAGTAAAACTTTGCTTCCGAAACTTTTATCGATATGCTTCAGCTCGAGGATTTTCTTGCCCAGACGTTTCATTTCAAAATCCAGTTCAAGAGCCTGCTTCCTGGTATCTGTTTTAGCTACTTTTTCAGTTTCATAAAAAGCGTCGATCCTGCTTTTGGATTTGGTGGTTCGTGCTTTTGGCTGTCGCCTCATCCATTCAAGCTCCTTTCTGTACAGATTGTTGGCCTTGTCGATGGTAGCATTAAGGTTCTCCTCCCGGATCATCTTGTTTTCTAGGTACGTCGCATAGGAGCCATTATGAATATAGAGGTTTTTATCTTCCAATTCCCAGATGATGTCACAGACACTATCCAGGAAATACCTGTCGTGGGTCACCAGCAATAAAGTGATCTTAGCCTTATTAAGATAATTTTCAAGCCATTCCACCATTTCCACATCCAGGTGGTTGGTAGGCTCGTCCATAATTAAAAGAGTATGGCGATGCTCAGCTCTGGTTTCTGTTAAAAGCTTGGCCAGTGCCACCCGCTTGATCTGGCCTCCGGAAAGGGTTTTCATTTTGGCATCAAGATCCGTGATCTTAAGTTGGGAAAGAATTTGTTTCATCTCATTTTCAAGATCCCATGCCTTATGCGCTTCCATTCCGGCTAAAGCCTTTTCAATGAACGCCGCATCAGTGGAGTGAAGAGATTGATGGTAATTCTTAAGAGCCAGAACAGGTTCCGAATCCAGGGTCATCATAAATTCCTCAATGGTAAGTTCGGGATTATAATCAATTTCCTGATCGAACAGGACTACCTGGATATCTTTATTGATGATTACAGTACCGCTGTCGGCAATTTCCTTTCCCATGAGAATCTTAAGAAGGGTAGACTTTCCGCTTCCGTTTTTGGCAACAATGGCAATCTTGTCACCCTCATTGATATTGAAAGAAATATTTTCAAATAAAACTTTTATCCCGTAAGATTTGGTAAGGTTTTCCGCAGCAACGTAATTCATTTTCTGTAAAGATTTCGTAGTGCGAAAATACAAATATTAGCGCTTTCAGCAGATAAATTTACCAGGGAATGTTTTTTTGATGTAGATTTGAATATCATGATCATGGGAGTATGCCGTACAACTTTGAAATCTATAAAGAAGCATCTGATCTACCGGCAGACTGGAACAGCATTATCGGTTGCCATAATATGATGTTGTCTACGGAATACCTTCATGCCCTTGGCCATTCGGGTCCCGGAAATATGGACTGTTATATGGCAGGTTTTTTTGAAAATGACAGGCTGATAGGCGGGGCTTTATTCCAGTACCTGGATTTTCAGTATCATTCCTCCTTTCAAAAGAACAAGGCCTGGTTCGACATCCGGAACATGGCTATCAGAAAGTTCAGTAAGGATATAATGGTGCTTGGGAATAATATGCTGACCGGGCAAAACGGCTTTTATTTTGATCTTTCCAGGATCTCTCTGTCTGCAGCAGTCCTCCTTTTAGAAAAAGCAGCCCGGAAAATGCAAAAGGAGATCAGGAAGACATCTTTGATCATTTATAAAGATTACCGGAAAGATTTTATGGAATATTTTATGGATGGGATATTCCGGTCTTATTACAGGTTTTCTGTTCAGCCCAATATGGTTTTGAATTTAAAAGAAAGCTGGAAGAATTTTGAAGGATATATGAACGGCCTTTCCTCCAAGTACAGGAGCCGGGCCAGATCTGCAAGAAAAAAGATCCCGGAGATCAGGAAGTTTGAGCTGGGGCCCGATGAAATAAAAAAATATGAGCCGAAAATCAATTGGCTTTATCAGAATGTGGCAGGGAATGCCAGATTCAATACTTTTTTTCTGGCAGAGAACCACTTTAAAATCATGAAGGAAAGCTTACAGGAACGTTTTAAAGTCTTCGGCTATTTTTCAGGAGAGGAACTGATCGGGTTTTATACCCTCATATTGAACGGGACAGATATTGATACCTATTTTTTAGGGTATGATAAAGAGCTTCAAAAAGAAAAGCAGCTATACCTCAATATGCTTCTGGATATGGTGGAATTTGGCATCTGCCAGAATTTCAGAAGAATTATTTTCGGACGGACAGCTTTAGAAATAAAGTCTACAATTGGTGCAGAACCCGTTGAGATCTTCGGGCTGATCAGACATCGCAACCTGTTGATCAATGGGTTCATGGGAAGGATATTTACTTTTTTTAATCCTAAAACGGTGTGGGTACAAAGAAATCCTTTCAAAGACGATTAATCCAGGGTCAGGCTTTTCAGGGACCAGGTGCTGCCATTATAAATGTTGAGATCTACTTTGGTATTGATTCCATAAACGATACCGTTTTCCGTAAACTGCCAGAAGTCCCAGTGGTCATCCGGGGAAGGGGCGGGCACATCATTGTAGTTGGCCAGCCACAGCGGATATTCTTCAAACTCTCCTTTCAGAAAGTCTTTGTAATAATGGTAATAAGTATAAATAATGGGTTTTTCACCATAAGCCTCTTCAATGATTTTGCACCAGACCTTTAGATCTTCGATGAGTTTTTTATTGGTTTTGCGCTTCGGGATTTTTTCAATATCCAGAATCGGAGGCAGATCACCGGTTTCCAGTTTTACATTGGTCAGGAAATTATTCGCCTGGATTACAGGGTCTTCATCGGCACGGTAAAAATGATAAGCTCCACGGATGAGATGATGCGTGTGCGCCTGTTCCCAAAAATGATTAAAATGCTTATCGGCACTCCGGTTGCCCATGGTGGCTCGCATAACTACGAATTCCAAAGGAATGGTCTTATTCCCTATGCTCAGGCTGTCCCATTGGATGTCTTCCCTATTCTGGTAATGGGAAATATCGAACCCATAGGTTTTATCAAGATGATCTGTGATTATTCTCTGGATTCTCAGTGATTCTTTTTCACTGTTGTGAAGTTTTTTGTGGGTGAATTTATTAAAATACAATGCATAATAATAGCTTATGGACTGCTTTAAGTAGAAACCCGTGCCAATGAGCGCTACAATCAGGATGGCCAGCACTATTTTCCGGCGGAAAAAGTAATTCTTCCGCCTTTTTTTATGGATCTTTCTGGTGGTCTTTCCGGAGAACTTTTTTGGTGGCATAAAGTTTTGCAAAACTAATTCTTTCACTATTAAAATGCTAAATAAAATCAGTAAATTTGTGTATTATGGAAACACGCGAAAAGATCATCATCATAGGAGGAGGTTTTGCGGGCCTGCAACTAGCAAAGAAATTGAACAATAAAAACAAGAAAGTTATTGTTCTGGACAGGGTGAACCATCATATGTTTCAGCCGCTTTTTTATCAGGTAGCGTGTGGCAGGATAGAGCCTTCCAATATCTCCTTTCCGTTCCGGAAGATTTTTCAGCGTTCCAGAAATACACAGTTCCGCCTTACAGAAGTGAAGGAAATTGATACTGTGAACCATAAGGTGATCACTGATGAAGCGGAATTCAGTTATGATAAACTGGTGATCGCTACAGGTTGCAAGACCAATTTCTTCGGAAACCGAGACCTTGAAAACCGGGCCTTTGGTATGAAGAATACCCAGGAGGCGATCAGTATCAGGAACCATGTCCTGATGACTTTTGAAAAGCTTATTATCGAAAAGAAAAGAAGTGATGACGGGAACTGGAATATCGTTATTGTAGGAAGCGGGCCTACAGGTGTAGAACTTGCCGGAGCATTTGCCGAAATGAAAAAAGATATCCTTCCCAGAGATTATCCCTATATGAATTTTAGCCAGCTTAAGATTATTCTGGTAAGCTCCACGGAAAAACCTCTTGCCGTAATGAGTCCTGAAGCTCAGGAAAAATCTGAAAAATACCTTAAGGAGCTCGGTGTTACCTTCCTTAGCGGTGAATATGTTACGGATTATGACGGGGATAAGGTCATTATGAAAAGCGGCATGGAAATCCCTTCCAATAATGTGATCTGGGCGGCAGGGGTTACAGGAAATGTTGTGGACGGTTTCCCACAGGAAAAACTGACAAAAAACAGATATATAGTAGACCGGTATAATAGGGTCAATGGTTATGATAATATTTTCGCCATCGGGGATATCGCCTATATGGAAACACCTAAATATCCCCAGGGACATCCGCAGGTGGCCAATGTAGCCATCAACCAGGCGAAAAACCTGGGAAGAAACCTTTTAAAAAAGAATCATAGCGACTGGGTGGAATATGAATATGATGATAAAGGCTCTTTGGCTACCATTGGTAAGCACAGGGCGGTAGTAGACCTGCCGTTTATACGGTTTCAGGGATTCCTGGCATGGTATTTCTGGATGTTTTTACACCTGATGCTTATTCTGAGTGTAAGAAATAAACTGGCTGTTTTTTTCAACTGGATGTGGAGCTACTTCAATAAGGATTCATCCTTAAGATTAATTATTTTACCAAATAAGAAAAATGAAACTTTACAATGAGAATTGATATTATTAGTGTACTTCCTGAGCTGATGGAAAGTCCATTTAAAACTTCTATTTTAAAAAGAGCGATGGATAAAGGATTGGTTGAGGTACATTTTCATCATTTAAGAGACTGGGCAACGAATAAACACAGGCAGATAGATGACGAACCATATGGAGGAGGTGCGGGAATGGTAATGATGGTGGAGCCCCTCGATAAATGTATTTCGGAGCTTAAATCCCAAAGAGAATATGATGAAGTCATTTATCTGACGCCTGATGGAGTAACCCTGAATCAGAAAATAGCCAATTCTCTGTCCATAAAAAATAACCTGATCTTTCTCTGCGGGCATTACAAAGGCATTGACCAACGGGCGAGAGACCTGCACATCACCAAAGAAATCTCAATAGGGGATTATGTCCTCACCGGTGGTGAACTCGCTGCGTGTGTTCTGGCTGATTCAGTCATCCGCTTGCTTCCAGGAGTTTTGAATGATGAGCAAAGCGCTTTGACCGATAGTTTTCAGGATGATCTTTTATCCCCGCCGATCTATACAAGACCAGAGGTTTATAAAGGTCTGGAAGTTCCGAAAGTTTTGTTGAGCGGAAATTTTGCAAAAATTGAAGAATGGCGACATGAGGAAGCTGTGAGGATTACCAGAGAAAAACGTCCTGATTTGCTGTAAAAACAATTTGCTAATTCATGGTTTAGGGAATTTTTTTCGTTTCCCGGGGTATAATCTGAAAATAAAAGTAAAATAATCATAATATTTTTAGTTTACATTAAAAATATTATACATTTCTATTGTATTATATATATTAGTTCGTAATTATTAAAGAAAAGTAGATTGATTTAATCTTATACCATTGGGTTTGTTTTTTTTAATTGTTAAAAAGATCAATTACAGTATCTTATCCTGTTGATAATTTTTGTATAAATTGTATTTAATGCATATAAAATTCATGTTAATATATTTAATAAAAATTAATGATATATAAAAAAAAATAATAAATTTACACACTGAATTAAAACTGAGACCAGAAATATGTGTTGATGGAGCTGTTTTCTTTTTATAATGTTGAAAATTTATTTCTTCCTGATCCTAAGCCGGTCCACAAATCGGATCCTACGAAATCAGGGTTACGAAATTGGGACGAAAGGAAATATAGAAACAAGCTTTTTAAGATCTCACATGTTTTTCAGTTGATGAAGGAGGAAAATGGTGTATTGCCATTGATGATAGGATTATCTGAGGTTTCCGGAAGGAAAGTTCTTGAGGATCTTGTTGAAATGGAACCTTTCAACTCAGAATATGGGATCGTACATTACAATTCCATGGATGAGAGAAAGGTGGATGTAACGATGCTGTATGATAAAAATAAAGTTGAAATAATAGATTCAGAAACTATTACTTTCTTCTTTGAAATTGTAAAAAAAAACACAGGGAATTACGACACTACTAGAGATGTACTTTATTCCAAAGTAAAATGTAAAGGGGAAATTATTAATGTCTTTATCGCCCATCTTCCCTCTAAGCGCGAAAAGGATGTTAATAAGCCAAAACGATCTTTTATATTGAATGAGATCCGGAGGCGGATCTTGGATATTGTGCTTACAAGAGAACATGTGATCTTGTGTGGTGATTTTAATGAAAACCCGGATGATGAAAATTTAGTAAATGTTCTTTACAACAATAGTTCTGAAAAAGTATTGGAAAATCCTTTTCAGGCATTGTTTTCTACAAGAAACTATTCTACTTTTCATTATAAATCTGGATTGCTCTATGATCAGATTATATTATCAAAATCTTTTTTTGGTAATGCGGTTCTGTCTTTTCAGGAAGCCGGAATTTTCAGATCTGAGAAAATTAGCAGCCGGGACAGGAGATTTAAGGATCGTCCTTTCCGGACATATGCCGGTACGCGGTATCTGGGAGGTTATAGCGATCATTTTCCGGTTTTTGTAAAATTTAAATAGACTTATAAACAAAAAAAACATAAAAGTAGAACAGATGAAACATTCAAGCAACACTAGCTATCATTTAGATTCAATCGACAAAGAGATTATCTATATGTTAATGGATAATGCTAAAACTTCTTTAGCACACATTTCCAAAAATGTAGGGATTTCAACCACCGCCGTACACCAGAGAATAAAGAAACTGGAACAGGCAGGGGTTATTGAAAACTCCATATCTTTCCTTAACCCCAAAAGGATTGGATATAAGGTTATTTCCTATATCGGAGTATTTTTAGATCAGCCCAGTCATTACCCGGACATGGTAAAATCACTGAAAGATATTAATGAGGTTGTGGAAGCCCACTATACCACCGGTAATTATACCATCTTTCTTAAGGTACTTTGTAAAGATAATGACCATCTGATGCAGATTCTCAACAAACTTCAGAAATTAAAGGGAGTAACAAGAACGGAAACCTTCATATCTTTGGAACAAGGTATTTACAGACAACTGAAAGTATAACAAGACCATGAACATTGCTCAATATTTGGATTCCACCTATCTGAAAACACCGGCCCAGTCTGGTCTTTCAGATGAAGAAACCCTGCAGAAAGATAAAGATCTTGCGCAGGTAGCCATAGATCATAATATCTTTGCAGTAATGATCCGACCGGATTATGTATCGGATATTAAGAAATATATTCAGAAACGGGATTCAAATGTTCGGGTAGGAACGGTAATTGGCTTTCACGAAGGAACAGATTCCATTGAAGAAAAGCTTGCTGAGGCTTCAAAAGCCATTGAAGACGGAGCTGACGAACTGGATTTTGTTATCAATTACAAAGCCTATCTGAAAGGAGATCTTTCCCTGGTAAAGGATGAGTTTGTACAATGTACGCAATTATGCCTGCAACATCATAAAGTGGTCAAATGGATCATAGAAATTGCCGCTTTAACCAATGAACAAATAGCAGACTTTACCGGAAATATCGCCCGATGGGCAAAGGAAAACTTCAATGAAAAGGACCTGCCCGATATTTTTGTGAAATCCTCTACAGGCTTTTATGAAACTACGGGAGGAAAACCTAACGGAGCCACATTGGAAGGAATAAAAATTATGCTTGACCATGCCGGAAAGCTTTCTGTGAAAGCGGCCGGTGGTGTGAGAACTCCTGAGGATGCCGAAAAAATGATCGCCATGGGAGTGAAAAGAATAGGAACATCTTCGGCTTTGGCTTTAATTAAAAAGCAGCCTGGCTCAGAAGAATATTAAATTACTCAAAAAACAAAAAACCATCAATCCGTTGATGGTTTTTTGTTTTATACCTGCTCTTGAAATTCTGCGTAAAAATCCTGAGTTTCTTTAATAAGTTCATCCATTTCGGATAAAGTGAATATCTCCAGGAATTTTTTTCTGAATTCCTTAAAATGAGGAACTCCACGGAAATAATTGCTGTAATGCTGCCTCATCTCTATCAGGCCCAGTCTTTCACCTTTCCACTCCGCGCTCCATTCCGCATGTTGACGAACGGCCAATAGCCTGTCCGAAATAGTAGGTGCAGAAAGATGCTCCCCGGTTTTAAAAAAGTGTTTGATTTCATTAAAAACCCATGGGTAACCGATGGCTGCACGCCCGATCATGATTCCGTCACAAGCATATTTCTGCCTGTATTCCAAAGCTTTTTCAGGTGAATCCACATCGCCGTTCCCAAAAATCGGGATTTCAATATTCGGGTTTTGTTTGATTCTTGAAATATGCTCCCAGTCTGCCTCACCCTTATACATCTGTGCGCGGGTTCTGGCATGGATGGTTAAAGCTTTGATACCGGTTTCCTGCAGACGTTCCGCAACCTCGTCGATATTGATGGAATTGCTGTCCCACCCCAGACGGGTTTTTACGGTTACCGGCAAATGAGTAGAGTTTACCACAGCTTTTGTAAGACGTACCATAAGGTCTATATCTTTCAGAACTCCTGCTCCTGCCCCTTTACATACCACTTTCTTCACGGGACATCCAAAGTTGATGTCTACCAGATCAGGATTTACCGTTTCAACGATTCTTGCGGACATGGCCATCGCTTCCTCATCACCGCCAAAAATCTGTATGCCGACAGGCCTCTCGTAATCGAAGATGTCTAGTTTTTTTCGGCTTTTGATAGCATCACGGATCAATCCTTCGGAGGAAATAAACTCTGAATACATTAAATCTGCACCGTGCATTTTACACAGCCGCCTGAATGGAGGATCACTTACATCTTCCATCGGAGCCAACAAAAGCGGAAATTCCGGCAGTTCTATATTGCCTATTTTTATCATGGCGCAAATTTACGAAATTCTAAACTTTCAAAAATATGATAATATCTATCAGTATAATGGCGAATGGTCAGTTGTTTAAAAGCTTGCTTTTACCTGCATGCTGCCGATATGGATGGTCCTGTCCCCAGAATTTCTGCCTTCGTAGTTTAGATTAAGCTGTAGGAAAGAATTGATCGCCTGCTGCACAAAAATACTCCACACCTGGTTTTTGCCGGGCTTCAGCCCGTCCAGCATCTGGTTACCGACAATGCTGAAGCTGTTTCCCGTGAAATTATTATTAATAAAAGAGAAATTTCCTCTGATGGAAGTTTTTTTACGTTCCCACTGAATGGTGCCCGTAATATCAAGGGTCTTAAGAAATTCTTCCCCGTCTGTTCTTTTTTTCTGTCTGAAGGCAGACGAAAGTTCCGCCTGGATTGCATCAGTGAACTTATAGGTTGCCTTAGGCTTACTTTCAAAGTTATCCAAATGGTAATCTCTGGTTGCAAACAGCTGTGACGAGTTGGTGATATTGGAAACGGAATTTTCCCAATCCACCCTGAATTCTTTGTTGAACCAATATCCAACGTTCAGGAAATGGGAGGTTTGCTCCCGTTCCTCATTGCTGAAATTGGCATTGATAAGGTTATCATTGGAAATAAAACGGTAATTACCGTTCCAGCCGGATTTCTCTGTAGGACTAAACTGGATCGAGGCCAGGATATTTTGATTTTTCAGGATCTGATCATCATTCTTTTCAAACGGATTCAATACCAGAACCTTATCTTTTTTATAAAAAGAATTTTGAGAATTTAAAGAGATATTGAAATTCCAACGTTTCAAAAAGGCATTCTCTGAGTTGAAAACCACGGAAGGGTTAACGAATAAAGCCAGCTGTATCTTATTTTTATTGGAAGGAATATAGGTCACGGAATTAGTATATATCCTGATATACTGCGCCAGATCAGAATATTCAGCGATCTCAAATTCATCAATCTGCTGTATACCATCACCATTATAATCCGTCCACTTATAGATACCCTGCCCGTCCGTAACCTTGATGTACTGAAATTCCCTTTGTGCTTCCTGCCCGTTCCCAAGCTCATAAAAAGCCTGTAAACGCATACCATTCCTGAAGAGCTGCTGGTTATACAGAATATTTCCAACCACAAAATCGTTATTTCTGGACATATCTGCGTCCTGGTTATGATAAAAGAATTTCCGGTAATGCAATAACGCATTTAAAGTGGTTTTTTGTGTTTTGATGATCTGGCTTTCCGCCATGAATCCCAGGATGTTATTCATACTCTGAAGTCTGTTGTCCCTCACAGAGTCATTATCCCTCATATATACTTTAGCCAGTAGCTTGGTCCTTGTACTGTCACCAATTTTTTTCTGAACAAAAATTTCTTTCCAGCTAAAGCTGGTAACATCCAGCAATTGGGTATCATTATACTTCTTTTCATTATGCTCCATGCTTCCACCGATAGCCCAGCTCCCTTTCTTTCCGGTATATTCTGTGGAAACACCTCCTCTTATAAATTTGGTATCCTGAAGAATTGCATTGGTATTCAGGTAAGAAAGATTTCCTTTGGTTAAGAATTTACCTTTAAGCCAGCTGAAATCCAGATCATTCTTGATTCCCTTATAAGAATCCTGCTCATCGAGGTAATTGACGCGGTAGTTTAAAGTGGAAGTATTATTCCATTTGTTCAGAAAACTGAAAATAAATCTGTTTTGTGTGATCTGGCTGAATTCCTGGGTAAGGTTGAAGTCTCTTGAGAATTCCACATCATTGATACGGTCCAGGATATGGAACTGCTTGTCAATATACTGATACTCGAAACTCGGCGTTCCTTTCCAATTATTCTTAGTAAAAGTTTTATTCCCGAAAATACGCCAGGCGTATCCTATATTTTCATTAGCATCCTTGGAAGAGAACAGGTTCACGTCATAATTGCTCAATGAAAAATCCGCTCCTATTCTGCCTTCATTCAGCTTATATTCGGTATTTAAGGAATAGACCTGCGATTTCTCCGGAGAAGGCAGTTTCCTTACTGCTCTGTAATCTCCTGCGTTGGGACCTACATACTCAAAAACCCGCCCGTTATTGGTAGTCTGGGTAATTTTATAATCTCCTAAATTAGCTCCGAAATAAGTAAAGGAAACCTGATAAAGTGTTTCGTTGGCATCTGTTGAAAACTCATAATGATTTCCATTTGGGTCCTGTACCAGCCGGTATAAGATCTTATTGACGTCATAGGGGGTTACTACCGCCGAAGGAGCATACATCAGATCAGGATTGTTCCCGGCATTTGCCAGGATCTGCTCATCCTCGGGAGACAGATTTAATGATAAGGGAGCATTTTTATTGTCATTCTCCATGAACCAGTTGAGCCCTAATTTTAATTTTTCCCTTATGTGCTCTACTTTTCCGGTGAACAAATACCTTGAATAATTCCTGTTGGTATAATTATAGGAAATGGTAATGAAGTTTTGCTGGAAGATCGGCCGAAAGCTGGTAAAAGTAACCTCCCCGGTGTTATAGTTAATCACATAATCCTGGTTTTCTCCACGCTTCATCAGAATACCATCAATGAAAACCTGCTCTGATCCGGAAATCAGTGTGATGAACAACTCTCCGTTCTTACCCGTCAGACGATAAGGTCCCTGGTTACCCTCAACACCCTGGAAACGCACCCTGTTGAATTCACTTCGGGCTACTCCCATAGAGACATCCACCAGGGTTTTATTATCTTTCCCGAACTGTGTCTGAAATTCAAGCCCCATGCTTCGGCGCTGATATTTTGCAAAGTAATTTTTGTCTTCAAGCAAATCCAGATGCCCTGCCCTAAGGATTGATTTATCCTTTATATTAAGCTGCATATAAATCTTATCAAACTCTTCCAGGGTTTGGGTATAGCCGTCAGCCTGGATAGGCAGGTTATGGTCTGAAATACTTGCCAATATGGTCACATCCTTGGAAAGTCTGCCGGAGATTTGAAGATCCATGGAACTTTGTACGGATTGTCCCTGATTATTACCAAATGTGATTCCCCGGATGATGGAACCTTTTGAATTCAGCTCTCCCAAAAACCTTTTTTTGTCGTTTTTTGCCAGTACGGCTTCATCCACAATGATCCGGTTGCTGGTTTTTACAAAATCCATTGTATCCTTGGCAAAAATGTCCTGTTCAAGTCTGGCGGCAATGATGCTGTCTTTCTTAATGCTGTCTTCCGGAAGGTTTGGATTTTTCCACGTGAAAACTTGGGCATTACCGAAAAATATGCCCAGGAAAAACAACATGAATGTCAGAATATAACGCCGCAAATCCTTAAAATAATCGGTAAAAATAACTAAAAAATACCAAAGGGAGAGGTTTTGGAATTATTAACAAAAAATTAATCGGATTATTGTTTTGGATTTAAAAATTGACGTAATTTTATTATGTAAATTATCAATAATTAAAAATATGAATCATGAAAAAAATCTTTACTATCTTAGGTATTATTGCTGTATCTGCCACAAACGCACAGATTATTATCAATGAAGTATATGGGGGTGGAGGTAACTCCGGAGCTACATATACCAACGATTTCGTTGAACTGATCAATAAAGGAGCCACATCTTTAACTTTAACGGGCGCTTATCTTCAATACGCATCTGTATCCGGAACTTTTGGTGCCAATAATAAACTGGAGCTGCCTGCTATAACCTTAAATCCCGGCCAGAAATATCTGATTCAGCTGGCTACCGGGGCAGGAGGAACCCAGGCTCTGCCCAATCCTGATTTTGTACCTTCCGGAACTACTGCACCAAATGCACCATTAGCACTTTCAGGAAGTGGAGGCAAGATCGCCTTAACGTCAAGCTCTACCAGCCCGACAAGTGCAACAGACTCTAATGTGCTGGATTTTGTAGGATGGGGTTCCGCCAACCAATATGAAGGTACGGCAGCAGCTCCTGGCACAACCAATTCTACATCAATATCCAGAACCAATGCTATAGATACCAATAATAATGGGGCAGACTTTACTACCGGCGCACCAACGCCAGAGTCAAGCTCAGGTACCTTAGCTGTAACAGATATATCAGAAGAAAAAGAAAGGCTGGTTAAAAATAGCTTTATTAAAAACGATGAAATTACTTTCGGAGCCAGAACTAAAGACGTTAAAATTTACAATATGTTCGGGCAGGTGGTAAAAAAAGCTTCCGTAAAAGAAAATGAGGCATTGAACATTGCTGAGCTGGCAAAAGGCAGCTATATCGTTACAGGAACGGTAAATAATCAGCCGGTTTCCCAGAAGATACTGAAAGATTAAAGATCTGATATCTTTAAAAATATGAAAGCACCATGAAGATGGTGCTTTATTTATTTTGATTATTCTGGAATCGTGTTTGAATCCCGCATTTAATACCATCCTCTTCTGGCTGCATTAATGATGGAATTAAGGTTCAATACTAAAGTGTACCTTATGCGTTTGGCATAATCCTTAAAAGACGGTTCAAAACCCAAAGAGGACTGAACAGGGAAATAAATTTCAAGGAAATCGGGGATCAGGCGTACCTTTATCCCGCTGTCCCAAATGAATTGCGTGGATGTATTTTTATTCTTATAAACACCGGCATCCGCATATACATGAAATATTTTCCAGACGCTGGAGTCTACATTTACAGATGTGATCCACTGATTGACGCTTCCGGGAATAAAGGACTTAAAGCCGCCATCAGCCAGTATGAACTGCTGGGATAAGATTCCGCTTGTTGCGCTTTCCCCTAAAAGAGTGTATGAGAATGAATAATTGGATACCCTGGAAATCCCGTAGTTGAATGTATTGTTCCGGGTTTGGTTTCTCAGAAAATATCCTGCAAAAAGCCTTAAGCTCAATTTTTGTTTTGGGGCAAATTCCCATCTGTAAAAGCCTTCAGCGGTCACCTTATTGAAATCTTCCATCCACTGGGTGCTTACGCTGAGACTTTTCTCATGGATCATCTGGTTATCCGTATAGCTGTAGCCCACGCTCCAGAGATTATATTTGCTGTAATCATTATTGCTGATCATCAAAGGGCTTAAATCCCTTTCAAAATAGTTGTATGAAAGACCAATCCCACGGCTTACCGTACTTCTTGGGTTTTTTCTGAAATTGATGCTTGAAAAAATACTTGCCTTTCTATAAGCCAGGTCATAATCATAATGGAAATATGATCCTGAAACGCCTAATGTGAGGCTCCTGATCATGCTTTCAGCCGGCAGGAAAGAATAGGAAATCGCACCTGTGCCGGTCATTTTCCCTGTTCCTGAACTGTACATCGGAGTAAAGGAATAAAGGAACTTCTGGTCAAAAAAAGACTGATTTTTAAGATTTATTCCCAAAAGGAGCTTATCATAAGTGTTATTAAAACGAATCCTGGGACTGATGTAAATCTCATTGAACTCAGGATTCGGAATATCCTTGATAAGCTTTAATTTTATCTTCTTTGTATTAGAGAATAATCCTTTGGCATATAAAAAATTATCTCTGTATTTTGATTCGGGGAAGATGTAATCATCATTCAGGGTGATCTTATTGATATCGGAAGCAGGCACGGAAAATGTCTGTGACCTTTCATTTTCTCCTGTTTCTATCCAGTATTGTTTTACCTCTTTTTCTGTCGTTTCAGTTTGTAATTTTACCGGAATGGCATTGTCTGTATTTTTTACGATCCTGATGTTTAAAGAATCACCCTCTTTCCGGAATCTTTTCAATTTAAAGTTGATCCTGTTTTTTTGGCTGAAGAACTCCGGTAAATAACGGGTATTTCTGTCTTTTTCCGAAAGCTCCTTTAAAAAATCATGCGGATCAATCTGCTTATCCGAGCTTCTGGCGATATAATCTTTTAGCAGGAAATTGAAATTTTCATACCCCATTTTATCCGCTGAGTAATCAAACAGGCTTCCTGTTTCAAAACTGCTGATTGCCATATCATTAAAATTACTCAGAACGGTAAACTTTTCATCGATTTTCTGATCAAGGTTCTGGGACATGATATATTGATAGGCGAGACCATAGCGATCGACTAACTTAATTTTTGATGCGTAAAGCAGTTTCAGGGGTCTTACCCCGAAAATTTTAGTTTCCGGTAATGAGCCGAGCAGTTTGGTATTTCCGTAGAACTTTTTCAGATATTGGATCTCGAGATAAGATTTCAAGCCGTTTTTGAACCAGTGGTGATGCTGCTTATCCGCAATGATACTTTCATCCAGGATCTTTTTGGCCATGATCCCAAAATAATCCAGATCCGTTTTTTCAGCCTCCGTGAAGAGCCTGAATCTGAATTTCCAGAAAGAAATATCATTATTCCCGAAGAAATCTTCCTTCCCCCGGAATTTATCAGAAATAAACAGCTTTCCGGGAAGCGAACCTATTCTTTCTTTGATGAACTTTAGCTGTAAAGGCAGATAGAATTCCAGGTTCTGCTTTTCTTCAGGTTTCAGGATATACCCGAATTGTATTTCAGTATTGATATCTCCGGTATTGACCTTTATTGAAGGATATTCATCCTGTGAGATAAAAAATTCAGGATCCGAATTCAGGTAACCCCCGAAAGCATTCATTCTGATCTTCGGGAGATTGCTTTCAATGTGATAATTGGCAGGAATGTCAAAATTCACGTTCCAGAATGTATGGAAGCTCACGGATTCCTCAATATCGTAATAGCTTCTTTTGGAAATATTGTCCGGATCAAAATGATCCGGGACAATGAAGAAATATTTTAAAGCTATACTTTTATCAGAGGTTCCGTAACCTGTAAATTTTTTGTCCGGAAGCTGGATCTGATACTGAAGTTGCAGTCTGATACTTTCTCCCGGTTTTATAATTGTATCCAAAGGGAGAAAAAGATTCTCATCTGTAATATTGCTCACAGAAACAGGTTGGTTATCCGGAGTTCTGATATCCAGGCTAAGGATCTTACCCCATTCTTCTTTTTTGGCAAAATGCAGATCACTGTTTCTGTCCTCCAGTTTTCTGTATACCAAAGATGTTCCTCTCTTGTTATAAGCGGATACCCAGTTTAAGAGCTTTACGGTATTTAGATCCTTTTCAGAATTATTGTAATAGACGAGCTTCTGCTTTACGTCCAGTATTCTTTTATCTGAAGACAGTCTGGCTTCAATATGGATGCTGTCTTTCTGTGCAGAAATTTCTGCAACACCAAAAAACAGAATAAAGCAAATGCTGATGACCTTTTTCAATATCCGGATAGTATCAATGATTATTTTGACTACACTTTGTCAGATTTTAATTTTGGATTACTTTTTTTTCCAAAGAGTGCAGGTAAGCGTTCCATCCTGCATTTTTATAGGTAATTGCCGCTTCTTCCGGGTCTGAGGCTTTATATATTCCTCTTCCTACGATAATGAAATCCGTGTGAAGGGTTTTAAATACATGTTCCGGAGTATTGTATTGCTGGCCTTTCCCGTCACCTGAGTCTGCAAGATTTACTCCCGGGGTAAACAGCAGTATTTCTTCCGGAACAGGGTTTTGGGAAACTCCACCAATTACATTAGGGTGAGAAAGGGCTATTTTGAGGGCTTCTTCACGGTAGCTGCCGGAGGTAAGGGTACCTTTGGAAGACATGCCGATGATGGCAACCACACCTACATTGCTGAAACAGTCCAATGATTCAAAGCCTCCGATCACCTGTGATGTTACAAAATCTGCCCAGTCTGTGATCCTGAAGACCCCGCTGGTAAACTGTAGCTCCTGCGTATTTCCGATGTCGGCAAATTTTCTGTCTTCCATTAACAAAAACTGGTGCTTTACAGCCAACTCTTTTAAAGGGACAATTGTTTTATCATATTCAAAATCAGAAATGATATCGATATGGGTTTTCAATGCAATAATATGAGGCCCAACCTTGTCTGCCAGATTCAGCAATTCCCGGGTCGTGGTGACATCTGCGGAAGCTATGAGATTGGATTTTTTAGCTAAAGCGGTTTCCAGCAATTTTTTAGAAACGGAGTGCTGGGCGTATTTTAATTTCTGCTTGTAAGACTGGCGGATTTTTTCCTCAAACTGGATATGGTTCCCTAAAAGGAAATCCTGAATCCTTTTTACCTCATCATCTGTGAGTTGTCCGTCTTCCTGAAGGATGCTGCATACCTCAGAGATATTGAAAAGTGTATGGACCCTGTATCCTTTGCTTTCCAGGAGCTGTTTTCCACCCTGCTCCCTGTCCAGTACCACCACAATGTCCGCCACCTTGATATCTTCCTGTTCGATCTCTGCAATGGTTTCCAATAAAGATTTTCCGGAAGTAATGACGTCTTCTACCAAAAGGCAGTTTTGTCCTTTCTGGTAGATGCCTTCGATCATCTTTTTAGTGCCGTAGTTTTTTGCTTCTTTTCTTTTTATGATAAGGGGAATATAGCTTTCCAAAGACATGGCTGTAGCCATAGGAAGCGCGGCGTAAGGAACTCCGCAGATCAAATCAAAATTATCCAGAGGAAGCATTTCCAGCAGATAATTGGCAAGATTTTTTAAAATTTTGGGATCTGAAGCCAAAGGCCTTAAATCAACATAAAAGGGGCTCTCTATGCCACTTTTTAAGGTGAATCTTCCGAATTTGATGATGCCGAGTTTATAGCACTCTAAAAAGAATTCTTTTTTACTTTCCATTATTTTTTATTAGATGTTACAAATTTAATGATTTGGAATAAGGCTTAAAAATTTATCATTGATTTCTGATTAAAAAAGCCATTCCAAAGTTACTGGAATGGCTCTAAAGGATATTTTTGTAAATTATTTTATAATTTCAGCATCAATTACCTTTGTATTACCGGATTTGTATTTCTGTTCGGCCTCCCAAAGCAAAAATTTGTCAACCTCCTTGATCAGTTTCGGGATCGCTAAGGACAGGATCGCCAGATCATCCAGCACTCCTATGACCGGTACTGCAACTTCCGGGAGCAGATCGATAGGGGAGATCACATATAAAAGACCAAGCAAAGGCAAAATAATGTCAATGGATTTCATTGGATAAAGTCCTTTCCTCCACATTTTTATCATTCTGAAAATGTCAGGGATCTTTTTTACAAACCCTTTATGATTGATAGCTTGTTTGGCCAGATTTAATTTTGAATATTTCATTTTGTGTTTGGATTAATAATTTTTTTCAACGATACAAATTTCACAAATTCCATACCAAAAAGATATAAAATTAGTTAAAAGTTATTTCGTTACGGTGTCTATAAAACGGTGTACAGAATCCGTATTCCAGTCTTTGTAAGCATCCTCTTTCAGAAGAATCCTTCCGTTTTTATCTAAAAGGAAGGTGGTAGGAAACACCTTTGGCAGCAATTTTTCAGAAATCGGGCTTTGGGCGATATAAACAGGGACATTATAATTATTTTCCTGTAAAAATTTTCTTACCGCCTCCTCCTGGTCATTCATTGCAATGAGTACAAAATTGACCTTATCTTTTCTGGAATCATATAGTTTCTGGATGGTAGGCCATTCTTTTCTGCATGGAGGACACCACGTTCCCCAAAAGTTCAGAAAAATGGTCTTATCCTTAAGATGTTTAAGATTGGTATCCGGGGCATTGATCCCCTGAAGGTCAATATCATAATCCTCAGGATTTATCGTAACGGCATTTTCAATGGTTGCCACCGGGAAAAACTGATTTTTCAGAAGGTCTTTCACCCCCGGAATAAAGGCGATAGCTCCAATAATGACGATCAGCACAATAAAAATGATGTTCTTTTTCATAATAATTCTAAAATCTCCTGTATGGCATCTTTGCCTCTGTTTTTGGCATAATAAATCTGCAGATCATTGTAAAAATTGTCTTTGGGATAAGCTTCCGGATCAGCTTTGTATTTCATTAAGAGGTCGTATCCGTATTTGGGGCGGGGTCCCCAGGAATTTTTCACGTTGAAACCGTTGTCCAGGATAATTACTTTGGGAATAGATTCAGTGCCGTTGGTTAAAAACTGGTTGATCAGGGTTTTATCACTATCCCGCAAAAAGATTCTTACATCGTTTCTGCCTTCAAAAAATTTTACCAGAGCAGGAACGGTAGCGCTTGCATCACCACACCATGCCTCGGAAATGATCAATATTTTCCCGTCAAAATTTTTAGATTCAAGCTCTTTCAGCTGAGCTTCATCGGGAATGTATTTTTTTAAGGTTCTGTCCATTCTCTGAAGGCCCAGCTCATAATAATGCTTATAATCTATGTCCTTTTGGCTTTCAGGATTTTGTATTCTCTGCTTTCCGATTTCAACATATTCTTCAAAAGAGATTGATTTATCCCAGTAATTTTTCATTACTAAAAAAGTATTAAAAGTTGTTTAAATTTCTTGTTTTGTTGATGAGGAATAGATCTGCCAGTACAAAAGCGGCAAGGCTTTCCACAACCGGTACGGCCCTCGGAACTACACACGGATCATGTCTTCCCTTGCCTTCAACTGTTACGGGATTTCCTTCCCTGTCAATGCTTTCCTGAGGTCTTAGGATAGTAGCGACCGGCTTGAAGGCTACACGGAAATAAATATCCATTCCATTTGAGATCCCACCCTGGATCCCTCCTGAAAGATTAGATTGCGTTGTAAAATCCGGATTGAAAAGGTCGTTATGTTCCTTTCCTGTCATTTTAGCCCCGCAGAAGCCGCTGCCGTATTCAAATCCTTTACAGGCATTGATGTTGAGCATTGCTTTTGCAAGCTCAGCCTGAAGCTTGGAAAAAACGGGCTCGCCGATCCCCACAGGCACATTCCTGATCACACAGGTAATCGTTCCGCCGATCGTGTTACCTTCCTTTTTTATTTCCTTGATCCTGGAAATCATTTTTTGGGCGGTTTCCGGATCCGGGCAACGAACCTCATTGCTTTCTGTCTTTGAAAAATCCAGAGCCTGATACGGTTTTTCGCAGAAAATATCACCTACGGAAGAAACATACGCATTGATCTGAATATCTGAAAGGAGCTGCTTTGCAAGCGCACCGGCCACTACCCAGTTCATGGTCTCCCGGGCCGAAGACTTTCCGCCTCCCCGATAATCTCTTACCCCGAACTTTTGATCATAGGTGAAATCTGCGTGGCTCGGGCGGTAGGCATTCGCAATATGATCATAATCCTTTGATTTCTGATTTTCATTCTCAATAATAAAACCGATCGGAGTACCCGTGGTTTTTCCTTCAAAGATTCCGGAAAGAAACTTTACGGTATCACTTTCTTTTCTTTGGGTAACAATGGCGGACTGTCCCGGTTTCCTCCGGTCCAGTTCATATTGAACTTTATCGAAATCTACCTTTAAACCCGCCGGGAAATTATTGATTATTCCACCATAAGCCACTCCGTGGCTTTCTCCAAATGTTGTAAGACTGAGAAGATTACCTAATGTATTGAACATGTTACAAAATTACCGTTTTTTATTCAGATAATAAAGTTTCGGTATCAATCCCGATCATGAATCTTTTCAATGATATGGATCACTTTTTGAGCCTGTTTTTTCTCTTGCGGGGACATTTTTTTCCAGATAAATCCTTCCCTGATGTTTTCCTGATCGGCATATTGCGGGAAAATTCCTGCTTCTATATCATCAAAGACATAACCCAGTGAAATTGCGGGAAGTGCAGTGTCAAAATTGTAGGGATAATTTTTAGAAACATTGAATTTCAGGTTTCCAACGGTAAACGTATCGAATTGGTGATATTCATAGGTGGAAGGAATATACAGCTGTTTTTTTTCAAATTTGCCCATAATGCTTCCGAGCCTGAAACTCGGCAGATATTCCCGGACGATGCTGGGAAAGGTCAACAGGCTGATGAATAATACGCTCAATACGGTGAAAATAAGGAATGGCTTCCGTTCTGTAAAGCAATAGAAACCCAATATGAAAAAGATGGCGAAGAAAACATCAATAAAAAACCTGTACTGCGCTGAAAAAAGCAAAACCAATATACTTTTTAACAGAAGTGAGATACAGATCAGCGTGACGATTTTATTTTTTTTAATCAAAGCAAAAATGATAAAAGCAGCGAGGCTTAATACGAAAAAAATATTGATAAAAGATTTAATCCCGTCTAAGAACAGCCAGTTTTTAATGTAATGGTACCAGCTAAATTCCTGTATCTGCTGATAGGAGTACTGCATATCATAGGTTTTCTGAATAGCATACCGGGAGGATATTTCCATGGTTTCCGGATTGGGTTTCCAGGGAACTCCCAAATCAATAGCGGGAACGGGAAAAACCGGATACCCGAAGGTCCAGATATTTTTGAAAAAGAATAAAAGCAAAAGGGAAGTCCCGAAGAGGAAGCTTTTAGGATTCGCTTTTATGATAAAAACAGAGTACAGGAAACTTAAAACCGGGAGCCAGATGAGTGTGGGCTTAATGGTAAAAGCAAAAACAGACAGGCCAATAAGTAAGGAAGCTTTCTTGTTGCCGGATACTATTTCATTGAGGATGATCATGGAAAAAATAATTACCGGCAGATCCGGGCTTGGAGCTTGTGAAAATAACAGTAAAAAGGGAAGGAGACATAACTGGATCCAGCTTCTCCGCTCAATGATGTACAGGGCATAAATGATAAGCAGTGTGGCATTGGATCTTAGAAAAGGATCAGAGAAACCGGAAAACCCCGCCTGGAAAATATGCCATGCAGAGGTCTGTCCCAGGGTGAGATCAAGATTTGCAATTCCTTTGATGATCCCATGTTCAGTAAGCCATTTTATGGTAGGAACATAGTATCCGAAATGATCTAAAATAAAAGGAGGAAAGGAGCTGCAATAGAGAACGATCAGAATAATACTCCCGATCAAAAGCTTATCTTTTTTTGAGAACCGGTATATTTCATTGTAAAGCCGTTCTTTGAAAAAAAAGAACAGACCTGAGATCAGTACGGGGATCTCTGTATATATATTTAAAGGGATAAAAAATGCAGCAATGGTCCATAATAAGCTTATCCCTAATACTCCTGACAGGGCTTTTCCTGAAATACCATCCAGTAAAGGACCTGCCAGACTTTCCACTATTTTCCCAAAGCCTGCCAGGGCCGGAATAACAAGAAGTAAAGTAAAGAAAATATAAACCATAAAAAAAGATTGCCTAAAAATAAGCAATCTTTTACTGTTATCGTGAAATTATTAATTACCTGGGCTGAACCCTGCCGTCTTTTCTGTCCTGTGATCTTCCGATGGTGTATCCTGTGGCTCCTCCCACAACACCTCCAATGACAGCGCCGAGTCCTCTGTTTTTCTTACTGATGATGGCTCCTGCAGCGGCACCTCCTACGGTACCGATAATCGTACCCTTGGCTGCCTTACTCATCCCTTTTTTCTGGGTAGTACCCTGAGAAGCAGAAGTTCCATTGTCTGCATAGGTTCCCTGTGAGCCGGAATTTGACGTTCCGTCCCTGTAAATCGTTCTTGTTTCTCTTATTACCTGTGGTCTTGAATTATTGGAAGTGGCAGCTTTGGCTTTCTGAGATTCAGCAATGCTATCTGCTTTTTTCTGGGCTTCATATGCCATTTTTTCTTTTTCAATAGCTAGCTTCTGCTTTTCTATTTCAAGTTGCCTCATCTGAAATTCAATTTTCTGCTGATCTAAGGATTTTTCAGCTACCTGATCATCTTTCTTACAGGCTGTCATCAAAAAAAATGATGAAAAACCGACTAATATTATACGTTTCATAATTCAAATTTTAAAAAAGTTTTAACCTATGGCTGCAACTCTTTATAATATTTTCAATTATGAAGCCAAATTTAAGTTAATTAATGTTAAAAAATGTGAAAAAGTATTAAAAAGTAATGGGTGATACCGGAATACCCGAACATTTTAGGCATGGAATTTGTGTTTTTAAATAGTATCTTCTAAAACTGATATTTCTGTAAGAAATTTCATCTGCCCCCGCAAGCCGGGGGTATTTATTTTCTGAACCTCGTGATGTGTTTCGACTACCGGATATATATTACGAAAATATAATCAATAGATTATGATTGCGCTCATATAATTACAATTTATAAGTGTCTAATTTTGAATCAACATTGAAAGATCAAATCACTAAAAAATAAATATATGAAAAAGTTAATGCTATTAATGATCGGACTAGGCTTTTTTGCGGTAAGCTGCAAAAAGCAGGAAGTACAAAATGATACCACCTCTATGAGTGACTCAGCCAATACAAGTACAATGTCTGATACAGCAATGACAACAGGTACAGCACCAATGGATACCACAGCGAGTGTAAGAGACAGCAGTATGAACAGAACGAACACAACCACGAATACTGGCAATACCAACAATACAGGTACTACTCCGGCTAATTCATCAAACTCTACTCAATCAAGAGCAGATTCAACCAGAAGATAAACACTTTTTTAGACCCCATATATCCCCTTCCATTATCTTAAACTCCTCTTCCCAAGAGGAGTTTTCTTTTTATCTGTACGAGTAGGTATATTGCGGACTAATCAATAATATGCAGATATAACGGATATGACCATAGTCATAAAGTATTCTGTCTGTATAGATTTATCTTTGTAATGGAATTAATTGATAAATAATTATTCTGATATAAAATTTTTCATCATTTGTGTTTATGGTCTTCTTTATGAAGGCCTTATTTTTATATCGGATCAGTCCGGGCTTATCCCACAATATGCGGATATTGAGTCCGGAATGTATTTACACCACTTCACTATAATATATTTAATTCCTTATCCTCAGCTCCAGGGCTGGGGATTTTTGATATCAGAGGCCACCTTTTGTTCGTTGGCGGACTTACTTCATTTAATGATGAATTAATTTTCCTATATGATTCCGGTCATATACGGAGGGAGTATGAAATGGTATTTTTGATAAAGAAAATCAATCCATTTATATTTTCATCTTTATTTTCTTAAAACGACAGAAACTTCCCTGAAAAGGGAAGTTTTTTGTAAATCATATGATCCTGCCGATTTTAAGGAGCTGTAATCTGATCTATGGTGAAAAATGCCTTGGTTGTATTGCAGGTACCGCCCGGACAGGTAGTGGCATTTCCTGCGCTTCCTGGTGTAGAAGAACCCATCATGTAGTATAGCTTATAGAATGTTTTATCATTCCCGTCATTGGTTGTCCATGAGTAGATCCGTTGTTCAGGCATTCCTCCTGCATAAGTTTCGGGATCTCCCCAGTACGGATTGGTGGATGCTGTTTGAATCCTTGCTCCCGTGGTGGCATCAATGAGGCCTGAAGAGGAAGTAGCATTGTCTCCGGCCCATGCTCCTGCCGGTAATCTCAATTGATTTTGCTGATATCCTCCTGCTCCTCCCCAGAGATAATGTCCGTTAGAAATAATTTCTACGGGAGAAGTAGTGTTATTTCTTATCTGTAGATTTACTTGTGAAAATGCGGTTCCGGTGGGGATGAATGTTCTGACAGAAAATTTTCCGTCCGGAGTTGTTATGGATAGTGCGTACCCGGCTCTTCCATTCTCCGTTGTGGCCGTTAGCGGGCCCATCACTGCAATGTTTTCAACGTTGGCAATGGGGCCGTTTCCACCTCCTCCATTCGATGATGAGGAGTTGAATACCCTCCATTCCGTACCGTTCCAGAAATAATATCCTGATGGAAGCACCGGTCCTGTATTATAAATAAGGAGCCCTGTAGCATTGGGAGCGCTGCCTAACTGCATTGTTGCGGAAGAAAGACTGATCCTTGGCCCCAATATTCCTTTATTGGCCGAATTGATATCTAAAATGGCAGAGGTGTCAGGAGTGGTTGTACCTATCCCTACACTGCCATCTGAGGTAACGGCAAAATCATTAGACTGTTGTGCGGCTGATGGCGCTCCAGTTAATGGGTTGTCTTTAGCACCGTCTACATGGAAAGAAGCCTGAGGGTTTGTGGTATTAATACCTACCTGTGCAGATAAAGACCAAAAAAGTGTTAACGCGATTACTGTGAATGATTTGTTTTTCATAATATATTAGTTTTGGTATTGTTTTTTGCTTAGGTATTGTAAACTTAATAACATTTGACATAATTAGCAAACATTGAAGTGGGATTTTTAGTTAAAATTAATATATAATTAAATTTGTATCGTATTGATTTCATGTTAGTTGTATTGAAGTCATCGAAGAGGTTCCCTAAAAAACGTTTTAAAATCTAATGCCGTTAATATTAGTGAAACTTAGCTTCCGATATTATGAGTTGCGTCATATGAGTATGGAAAATATACTGATATCTTTGGATACCTAACTATCACTATCTTCATTTTATTCTTTTCTCAAACTCCTCTAAACCGGGGAGTTTTTATATGAGCGAATTATGTCAGTATAACCAGAGGGAACGACTGTGTAAGAAATACGAAACAATGGTGTAAATGCCTGACGGGTGATCCGGTGGTTTTGCCGGAATAATTTTGAAAACGTTTTTTAATCAGTATAATTTACTTTCAGCAGCAAATGGTCCGGAAATATGATTAATAGTATATCTTACCATTTTCAATTTTCAAGATATCTTCCTTTTCCATTTTTTTAACGGTTCTGATCACAGTCTCAATACGAAGTCCCGTTAGATTGGCAATCTGTTTTCTGGTTAATGGAACCTGATAGGAATAAGGCGATTTGTCAGAATTATAATCTTTATAATAATCCATTATGGTCTTGATCTTAAATGAAGGATCCGGAGATGAAATATTAAAGAGCATTATATATTTGTAATATAACCTGTCCGCCAGGCACCGGAACATATTGAATGTGGTTTCGGGGTTTTGGCTCAGCAGGGAATAAAATTCTGCTTTTGTCAATTTTAATATCGTACATTCATTTTTTGCAACTGCATTCATCGGATAAGCCTTATCATTAAATAATAAAGATTCACCGAAGCATTGTCCATCCATAAGGATATTCTGTGTAAATTCTTTTCCGTCTTCGTGGTAATTGCTGAGCTCTACAGTTCCTTTTACGATCTGGAAATAAAATTTGGGCAGGCTTCCCGCACGGAAAATAATCTCGTCGGCTTTGTAATTTTCATACTTGGCACCGTATTCTAAAAGTAGATTTTCATCAATAATCATTACATCAATTATTATGGTTAAACAATGAATATTCCGGCCATTAAATCGGGTTCACTAATGCAAATAATAAGCCGTACTTATAATAAATTGAATTTTGTGGTATCTAAAGTATAAATGTTTATTATTAAGTTTATTTTATTTTTTAATTGATAAGATACTTTAGAAATAAGAAATGCTATAAAAATGTTAAATAAAAGGAAATGGTTGTCCGGGTGTAAAGTTGATATTATATTTACCCTTCTTACAATTTCATACATGAATATCCTGATCACCATTCCTTTATTGCTGTCCGGAGCCTGTTTGTATGGGCAGAATAGTAATGACTATACCATGATCTATACGAAGACTTTTTTGGAGACTTCACAGAAAGACTTTAATAAGGCTTTAAAAATAGCAGATTCATTATATGCCACATCTGAAACGCCATACTTCCGGGCCAAGAGCTTAATGTTGTCCGCTACCCTGTACCAGCAGGCAGGAGATTTTAAAAAATCCATAGAGTATGCGCTGCAGTCTGAAAAGATCATTAAGGATACGGATAACACGATATGGAAGGCAAGGGTATATGGCTTTCTGGCGACCCAATACCGCTTTTTAAATCTTTATAATAAATCCAAAGAATATACAGATATGGCTTATGATATGGCTAAAGATATTACGGACCCGGATATTGCTGATAACACGAAAGGATTGATAATGCAGGAAATGGCCTATTATGATATTGAACACAGAAATTATGTGGAAGCCATAGATAAGCTTAATGAAGCAAAATCCTATATCAGGCATACCAATCCGTTTTTTGAAGCCCATAATGAGCAGCTTTTGGGATTGAATTACTACCATCTCCGGAAGCCGGAAGAAGCTTTGGTACATTATCAGAACGCTATTGAACTGTCTGAAAAGTTGCCTGAGAACTACCTTACCGGCCTTATACATAATGGGCTGGCCAATGTTTATATGCAAAAAAATGAACTGAAAAAGGCAAAGGAGCATCTGGAGATTGCACAAAGAATTTCAGATCATTCCAATTACCTGGCACTGAAGAATGAGGTTTACGGAACTTCTAAAAAGTATTATATGATGATGAAAAACATTAAGCAGTATTCGGAAGCTAAAGAAAAGCAGGATAGCGTAGGACAGATCATCTCGGAAAGAGCAGGGTCTTATATAAATGAATCCTATACCGAGCTGGAGAAGCAGAATGCTGTAATCCGGAAGAGAAATTCCATTAAAGATATATTGATCGCGGTAGCAGGGGTATTTGCAGCCGGTGGTGTGACCTATTTTATAATTTACAGAAAAAGACAGAAAAAGAATATCGATAAATTCAGAAAAATATTGGAAGAACGGGAGCAAAATCCGGATGTAATAACGGAGAGCGGCAGTATTCCCGGCAGGAGTGAGGATTCCGGAGCTGATGATATTCCGATGATGCTTCCTGAAACAGAAGAAAAAATATTGGCCAAACTGGAAGAGTTCGAGAAGGCAGATCTGTATACAAGTAATAATATGTCTCTTTCTTATTTAGCCATCTATTGTGAAACCAATACCAAATACCTGTCCCATATCATAAACAAATACAAGAACAAGGATTTTAACAATTATGTGAATGAGCTAAGGATCGATTTCATTATAGCTAAACTCCGGACCGAACCCAGATACAGGAATTATAAGATTGCCACATTGGCAGAAGAGGCAGGCTTTTCATCACCAAATAAATTTTCTACAGTTTTCAAGAAAACAACCTCAATGTCACCCTCATTATTTATAAAGTACATGGAACAAAACACTTCCATAACATAAATAAGACTTATCATTTTCATGATAATGATACAACATATCCTTTTACACCCCCATTTTTCCGGATATCTTTGCGGCATTGTTTGAAAAGGGTAATTACAGCCAAAAGAATAAATTTCGGTTTTTTCTTTTTTACTTGTAATTACGCTGGCAGGAGACAGGCTGTTATCCGGTCCGGCCATAGCCGGCAGGGGTGATCAGAAAATAACGATTCAAGAAACACAGCTCAATGCAGATAATCCCTCTATTCTGCTTTAGAGTAATTATTCCGATGAATTATGAAACTATTGCTGTACCACCATTTCACATAACAGGTACGGCAATGTATGATCGGTAAAATGAATATGCTTATCCTCCTGTACGGTTTTGCTTATAAAATGATTAATGATATAGTAGTTAGTGAAAAGAATTATTGGGTCTATAGAATGTTAGTAATTTTATTTTAGTTACCATGTTGATAGTTAATTCCTACATCCTTAATATCAATATTCTATGAAAACTCAATAGTTTTACAACTTCTAAAGTTGCCTCTCCGCATGGAGAGGTTTTTTATTTACGGCTGCGGACAGTAACTTGTATGCATGAACGATTCCGGAAGGATAGTTTATCAGAATAATGTCATTAAAAATTCCAGTAATGACATAGATTATTATATTTGCCAAAAATATATCCGGAGACAAAAAATGATGCATACTTCAGAATCACACAGGCTCATTTCCATGACCCAATTTGTATTGGAATATTATTCACATGAAGGATATGCGGATCTTCATACCCTTGAATTGATGAATAATTATGCCAATTTCCTGAAAAAAACCTTAACTCTTGGAATGCTGGTTCCGATAGATCCGGAAGGAAATATCTTGAAAGAACCCAGGAATTACAGCATATGGAAAGAGCTGAAGCACAATAACGGAGAAGGAGACGTAACGGCCGGCTTTGAACAGCACAGAATATATCAGCTGGCAGAAAGAAGACTTCTGTTTGAGGGGTTTAAGATAGCTTATAACGGTTATTCAGTTGTGAGGGTAGTGGCTGCCTATAATGAGAATATTGAATTGTCTTTCAGAAAAAATGATTTAATGTCTGCTTCATTCAGTGATATAGAATCCCTTACCGGATTTAATGAAATCTACCTGACACCTTCCGCCTTAAAGATTATCGGGATAAAAACGGATATTTAATATTCAATTTCCAATGTCCGATGTGATCAGCTTTTAGAGCCGGAAATAAAAAACCTCTAAAAATCCAAAAGATAATTAGAGGTTGAGGTACCTAGAGTACCCGAATAAATAAATTCTATTCTGCTTAAAAATATTTTAAAAACATCTATATGAACTGTTTTATAGGGATTTATAATTGTACTGAATTGCAATAAATCTCATTGAATGTTAATTTAGTTGGAATTATTTTGTATATTTGAATTGTTCAAAATATCAAAAATGGCAACCGTTAAATTCCGTGTTTTGCATAAGTCGGACAATGCACAGATATATTTACGTCTCTCGATCAGTATGGAAAATACGGTCAAATTGACCACCTAATTACGGAGTAAATTGACCACCACTTTCCGGTTCAAAATGACCACCTATCATTTGGGTTAGATTGAGATAAAAAACTACTTGATTTTTTCATGATGTTAGCGTCATACATTCGTTAAAAAAAGCGGATTATGGCAAATAAAATAACAGACATGAGTAAAATAGAAAAGTCATAAAATTCTATAACAGCGGAAAGAGCAAGTTATTTATAAGCAGCTATTTATCCCTTTCCAGAAATACCGTAAAAAAAACATCTCATTATATAAGATTCTAGGCTTGAGCCCTGATGCGATCAATGAGAAGACAGATGCTGAGCTGGAACTTTTGTTTTCCAATAACACGGTTCCGTCCATCAACCCCAAACTACAATCCCTGTACGATTTTTTTCCCAAGATGGAACGTGAGCTCAAAAAGGTAGGGATCACTATACATCATATGTGGGAGCAGTATCTTGTACTGCATCCTGATGGTTTTCAGAGTTCACAGTTCCGTTATCATTACAAGATTTGGGGCAAACGTGTGAACCCGGTGATGCATATGAATCACAAATCCGGTGATAAGATGTATGTCGATTATACAGGAAAAACACTCTCCATTATTGATAAGGAAAGCGGGGAGCTTAAAGAAGTTCAGTTTTTTGTAGCTATTCTGGGAGCAAGCCAATACACGTATGCTGAAGCCTCTATGAGCCAGCAGAAGGAAGATTTTGTACGTTCTGTAGAAAATGCCATCCGTTTTTTTGAAGGTACACCGGCAGCGATCGTTCCTGATAACTTAAAACCTGCTGTAGTCAAAAGCAGCCGTTTTGAACCCACCATCAATGAGACCCTTGCCGATCTGGCTGAACATTATGAAACGACCATCTTGTCTGCCAGGGCTTACAAGCCGAGAGATAAATCTTTGGTAGAGGGCGCGGTCAAGATCCTGTACAGAAGGATCTACACCAACCTTCAACAGGGACCCTGCGGTGTGGATGAACTAAATCGTGAGATCCGGGACCTGTTGGACTCTCATAACAAACGCAAGCTCACAGGACATCCGTACTCCTGCTACGAGATGTTCCTAGAGGATGAGAAGCAGCAGCAGCGCCCACTGCCTGAGCGTCGTTTTGAGATCAGGTACCAATCCTTTGCAACAGTGATGCAGAATGGGCACGTACAGTTGAGCCGGGATAAGAACTACTATAGTGTTCCGTACCAGTATATCAAGAAGAAGATCAAGATCCTATACACATCTTCCACCGTGGAGATCTACTACAAATACAACAGGATCGCAATGCACCGACGCAATTACAAGCCTTATGTCTACACAACCATTACAGAACATTTAGCCAGCACCCACCAGTTCGTGGCCGGATGGAGCGCTTTCCGCTTTATCGATTGGGCCAAGAATATTGACACTGCAGTGGAAGAATACATCCTCCAAATTATCGACAGTCGGAATCATCCCGAGCAGGCTTACAAAAGCTGCCTGGGGATCTTGAACTTCGAAAAAAAAGTAGGCAGAGAACGATTGATTGGTGCCTGTAAACGGGCATTGGATTTTAAGCTCTACAGCTTTAAGACCATACAGAAGATATTGGAGAACAATCTGGATCAGATGATCGATCCGGAAAAAGAAGAAAAGGAGCAGGAACTGCCTGATCACGTTAATATCAGAGGAAAACAATACTATCATTAAATATCAACAGTTATGAACGAACCGACAGTGAGCAAAATGAAGCAAATGAAGCTTTACGGCATGCACAATGCTTTTAAGACCGCTATTGAGAGCGGAAGGACAGACCATTATACCCTCGACCAGTTTATATCGATGCTCGTCGATGCCGAATGGGATGAAAGACACAACAGACACATAGAGCGAAGCATTAAAAATGCTAAGTTCCATTACAAGTCCAGTATTGAAAGTGTCAACTTCGATGACACCCGCAATCTTGACCGTAATCTGGTAATGCGTCTTGCAGGATGTGAGTTCGTAGAGAAAAATGAGAACATCCTGATCACAGGAAGTACAGGCGTGGGTAAAAGTTACCTAGGAACTGCGTTGGGCTACCAGGCCTGTATCGAAGGCTTCAAGGTCAATTATTTTAATACTTCCAAGCTGTTTGCCAAATTAAAAATGGCAAAAGCAGACGGGTCATACCTGCGCTAACTAGCAAAAATACAAAGACAGGATGTGATCATCCTTGATGATTTTGGCCTTCAGGCTTTGGACAGTGCCAACAGGATAACTCTTCTGGAGATCATAGAAGACCGTCACAACAACGGCTCCATCATTGTAACATCACAGATCCCGGTGCAGGGATGGTATGACATTATTGGTGAAAAGACCATTGCTGATGCTATTCTGGACAGACTTATCCATCAGTCTCACCGCCTGGAACTTCAGGGGGAATCTATGAGGAAAAAGAGAGGAGTTAACAGGGAGTAATTAATTATTATATTTGAATATTAATTGACACATGAAAAACAAGAGTTTTTATCAAAATTAAGGGTGGTCAATTTAATCCGAAATGACATGGTCATTTTGAACCGGAAAGTGGTGGTCAATATCACTGGAATTTACAAAATAAATTGTATTTTGTAGACGAAAGAAAATTTTTCGAAGGATGAAATTACCTATTGAATTGGAAGACCAATATGCAAGAGAAATTCTATACAATACTTGTCTGGAATACCTTCCCGGGGAAGAATGGAAGGTAATTCAGGGTATTGAAAATTATGCAATCTCTAATCTTGGGCGAGTGAAAAGCCTTGAACGATGGACACCAATGGCAAACGGAGGGAAGCGTAAAGATAAAGAAAGTATTATGAAATTAAGTTTTGTAAAATATTCCAATAATTACCTTCAACGTACCTTCTATAATGTATTTTGCGGATTTTCTTTAAACGGCAAAAGGTTCCGTCGATCCGTTGCTCGCTTAGTATATTACCATTTTGTTGAAAAGTTTAATATGGACGATCATTCTGTCGTCATTTCGTATAGAGATAATAATTCTCTTCATCTGAACTATAAAAATTTAGAACTGCTTTCCATCAGTGAATTAAATCTTAAAAAATTTCGTGAAGACAGGGCTAGCCATGCTAAACAAGCAGTTAGCCAATATACGGTGGATGGTAAGCTTATTGCTCATTTTGAAAGCATTAGTGCCGCTTTTAAAGTTTCAGGAGTCAATCCAGGCGGTATTCTGTCCGTATTACAAAAGGTAAGCTTTACAGCAGGAGGCTTTCGATGGTTTTCAAGGGACTATATACCCTCAAAAAAAGATTTCTTAGCAACACCAGTAAATAAGACGTTGAATTTTAAGGGAACCCTTAATATTTCTTTATGGGAGAAACTGGGGAAACCCGCTATTGACATCAACCATCCGCCAGCTTGTATGAATCTTTCAGTTGCAAGCCTTCCGGGGGAACATTGGAAAGAGATACCGGATTTTGAAGGACAATATATAATCTCTAGTAAAGGAAGGGTGAAGCGAAAAAGTGGATGGGCTTTTGGCAGCAACAAAACTTTTGTTGGAGAACAGATCATGGCTTTAAATATTGGAAACCTTAAAAGCAAGAACATCCACCTCAATGTAAGTTTAAGAAAGCAGGGTCGGGAAATCAATATAGCAGTTGTACGCTTAGTTTATTATTGTTTTGTGCAGGAATTTGATCTTAAAGACAGGAGAATTGTTATCAATAATCTAAATGAGCCGAAATGGGATATAGACATCTCAAAGCTCTCACTTAATCCTATTTATTCTTTGACCCATCCAAACAAAAAATGATAAATAATCACCTCACTCGAATTTACTCCTATCTCTTCGGGTGTGAGAAGTCATTAAAAATCTCATATTTTGTCTGTAAAAAATTATTTTTTAAAAAGATTCTCTATCAGTTTATTTTGAGATTCTATAAGCTTTGTAAGTTGTTCTTGATTTTTCAATATGCTTTCTGCAATTTCAGGTGCTTGCATATTGAATACCGGGTTATATTGATTAATTGTACCCGCACTGGATAAGTCACTGAATTTATTATTTGATATATTAACCTGAATACCATCATTTAACAGCTCATTAATATCTACATCCAATTCCTTTGCAATTTTATTCAACAGCAGTGAATTTGGAATGTTTTTATCAGATTCTATACTGGAAATGGTACTTTGTGCCACATCCAAACGTAATGCTAATTCATCCTGAGAAAGACCTCTTATCTCTCTAAGTCTTTTTACTTTAGTACCTATACTCATAATATCAATATTTTGTTCAAAAATAACAAAATACCGATGATATAGAAAGAAAATTTACTTTATGTTTGCCAAGATATATTTCACTGATTGTAGACAAGTTGTATTTTTCAGATCATGATCAAGTCCAAAAAATTTAATACGACATGATTTGTCGCCTTTCGGTTGTAGCTTTGCTTCAGAGTACAAACAAAATTATTAAGGAATGAAAAATTGTAACAAAAAAATAATATGAATGGAAACACAGATGGATTCAGTATAAACAGCACTTCAGTAAAACTATGGTTAAAATATGGGGTTTTCCCCATACCAAGAATTAAAAAATACTTTTAAATTCGCGCAATAAATTAAACAGGTATGAAAAAAAATTACACTATTGCACTCTTTTTAAGTGCATTTCTGGGCATTTCCGCTCAGGAAACTAATGTACTCTGGCAGAAAGACATCAAGTCTTCGACCCAGGATTTCCTTTCACAGGTAACCACTACCATAGACCAGCAATACTTAATTACGGGAAGCTCCATTCAAAGCAGTA